>JAZLHG010000354.1:0-1776 GCA_045616705.1 Lachnospiraceae bacterium
CCTGAGGCTTGAAATCCTGTGAGAATCTGCCATCAATAACCGGTGCAGGAGCATTATCCACCTGAGCCAGTCTGTCCTTAAAGGCCTTTTCCGCTGCACTCATTAATTTCACAGCCGCAAATCGAATCTGATCTGCCTCAACTAAAATCCAGGGAGCATTCTCTGTATTGGTTGCAGCCAGCATATCTTCAGCCATGGCTACATATTTGTCATAATATTTGTTTCTCTTAAGAGCTTCCTTCGTAATTCTCCACTTGGTAGACTTGGACTTCTGTAATTTCTTAAATCTGCTGTCCTGTTCTTTCTTGGAAATATGCAGAAAGAATTTCAGAATCAGCACACCGTCATCTGCCAGAGCCTGCTCAAAGGAATTAATATCGGCCACTCTTGTCGAGAGTTTCTGATCACTGACTTCACCGGCAAAACGGTCCTGCCAAATGCTCTTGTACCAACTGCCATCGAAAATAGCAATCTTGCCCTTTTCCGGAGTCTTGTTCCAGAATCTCCATAAATAAGGATGCATCTGCTCTTCTTCTGATACACGGCTATCAGCATACACCACGAAATCCTTGGGACTCATAGGAAGAATCAGTTTATTGATTACTTCACCTTTGCCTGCACAGGGAAGACCTTCCACCACAATTATGGTAGGAACTCTCTTCTCCCACAATTCACGAGCAAGCGCATTTAAGGACATCTCCAGTTCGTCCATTTTCTGCTTATACTCTTCTTTGTCCATTTTCATCGTCAAATCCATTTTCTCAAGCATGTCATTTCCCCCTATTATTTGGTTGTTACTTTTGTAACACATTTTCCTTTACTTCCATCAGCCTTGGTAACCGTAATGGTATAAGTTCCGGCCTTACGTGGATATACATTCAGGTATGTGATGCCGGTTCTTGAAGTGGTAACATCTGCCGACATTCCATTTCCGCTAACCTTAACCAGATAATCATCGCCAACCAGTGCGTCAGCGGTATCGCAGTAGCCGGTAAGTATAAATCTCTGATATCCTTCTTCCCATTCCGCTTCCATTCTTCTGGTATTGCCTGTTGGATATACCAGATATGTTGCAGCCAGATTACTGCCATCCGCCGTTCTACAGGTAATCGTTACTGCTTTATCGCTACCGTTTATCAGTTTAGATGTAATCACGCCTCTGCCGTCTACACTGACTGCTGACGGATTAGAAGATTCCCAGGTATAGGTACTTGCGGACTTATCCAGGACACCTTTATCCCCGTACACCTTCGGCTGAAGGCTTAACGATGTTCCATACGCCAAATACTGGCTATGGCTTCCGGGGAGACTCAGTCTTAGTTTGGTAGGCGGATTGCATACCGACACCTTGCATACTTGCTTCAGATTGGACCCGTCTGTCGTTGCTACCGTAATGTTGGCTATACCGATACCGGTTCCCGTTGCCTCTACCGTCACCTTAAGGCCGGTTCTGTTTACCTTTACAATACCCGGTGCCGAATTACTGATTGTAAGAGCATTGCTGCTTCCTCCGGTCAGTGTAATACCAAATTCTGTCTTGACCGGTGCGGCTGATCCGTTTGTTACACGGAATATTCGATCCGTATTCTTTGTGAGTTTTAACTGATCAATTCCGGTATTCGTCACTATCAAGCTGTATTCTACGGATTTCAGTGTATTACGATCCACTGCCGTTGCCGTAATTCCATAAGTTCCCGGAACCGCCAATTTACCGGCTTTTAGTTTGCCGTTTGCGGTTAGTGATACTCCGCAGGTCTTCACAGTAGTTCCATAGGG
>JAZLHG010000355.1:0-1731 GCA_045616705.1 Lachnospiraceae bacterium
ATGGAAAGGTGTATAGACAATCTTGATATCATCAGCCATTTCCTTGATTACATCAGGATGAATAATCTGCTTCTTCAGTTCTTCCATGTAGGTGTCATCAATCTCTTCACCAATCACATGGTAGAGTCTGTTTGCAATAGCCTCTTCCTTACCCATGGTCTTCACATCGTAGAAGCTTGTAACCGCACGAGCTTCCGCAACAATATCTACATCCTTAGGATAAGTAATCTGAGCGCCGTCTTCCCAATATACCTTGTATCCGTTATATTCCGGAGGATTGTGAGAAGCTGTAATTACAATACCGGAAATACATCCAAGCTTTCTAACCGCATAGGATAACTCGGGAGTGGGACGCAGAGAAGAGAATACATATGCTTTGATGCCGTTAGCACATAGGCAAAGCGCAGCCTCATCAGCAAACTCAGGAGACATGCGTCTGGAATCGTATGCAATAGCAACACCCTTCTGCTGTCCGCCCTGCTTAATAATATAATTAGCAAGGCCCTGTGTCGCTTTGCGAACGGTGTAAATGTTCATACGGTTTGTGCCGGCCCCGATTACACCTCTCAGTCCACCTGTACCGAATTCCAAATCCTTATAGAATCTGTCTTTAATCTCGCTTTCGTCGGTAATTGCCTGAAGTTCTTTCTTGGTAGCCTCATCAAAATAATCGTCAGCAAGCCAAAAATCGTACTGTTCTCTGTAAGACATATACTGCTCCTTTCAAATTCAAAATTTATACCATATTCTGGCCAACTCCGGCCAAAACATAATTACTGTGATCGAGAGAGAAGTTGGGGTTATAGTAAGGGTCCCCTGCTGCAAGCTCTTCCTTCCACTTAGTCTTAAAGACTTCGCATTCTTGGTTATATCGATCAGCATTTGCGCTGCTTGCATTCTCAACATCTGTTCCTCTGGAACGGGATTCATAGTGGAACAACTCTGCAAAGGGAGTGAAAATATTTAAGTATCCTCTCTTACGAAGTTCCAGACAGTAGTCTACATCATTAAGCGCTACCGCCAAGCCTTCATTTAAGCCACCCACTTCATCAAACAGAGACTTTCTGGTCATGAGGCACGCACCGGTTACAGCAGTAACATCCTGTGCATAGCAGAGACGTCCCATATAACCTAAGTTTTCTTTATCCATACGATAATGTGTATGTCCTGCAGTTCTGTGTGCTCCAAGGCCAATCACAATACCTGCATGCTGAATGGAATAATCCTCATAATAGAGCATGCAGCCTACCGCACCCACATCTGTACGCTGCGCATACATAAGCAGTTCTTCCATCCAGTTTCTGGTAATAATCTCCGTATCGTTATTTAACAGAATCAGGTACTCGCCCTTTGCAAACCCTGCACCGAAATTATTGATCTTCGAGTAGTTGAACTCTCCTTCGTAGGTGGCCACACGAATGGCAGGATTCTCCTTAATCTCTTCGTAGTACTTGAAGGTCTCTTCCTCCGTGGAATTATTCTCAATCACAATAATCTCATAATTGTCGTAGGAAGACTTACGGGTAATAGAATCTATACAACGTCTTAAGTCTGTCAGATGATCCTTATTGGGAATCAGGATGGAGATCAGAGGTTTATCCAGCAATTTATATCGAATTCTAAAAATCGTTTCAAAGGCTCTTGTACTCTCAATACGAAAATCACTGAATCCACAGGAGGTCAAATGGGCCGCAACTGCACCCTTAGCCGCATCAATAGCAAAGTCGGAGG
>JAZLHG010000356.1:0-4759 GCA_045616705.1 Lachnospiraceae bacterium
CTTCACAATATTGTAGGCGACGGAGAAATTACCAATGTTGCCATTAAGGAAGAATATAGAGGTCATGGTTATGCAACCATGCTTCTTACGGAACTTCTGCAGGTAGGAAGGCAGATGGGAGTCTCAGCGTTTACGTTGGAGGTTCGGGCAGGAAATGCACCAGCCATTCATTTATATGAGCGAATGGGATTTGTGTCGGAGGGCATCCGCCCCAGATTCTATGAACGGCCGGTAGAAGATGCGGTAATCTACTGGATGAGAGGATAATATGTTAGATGTTTGTTTACTTGGAACAGGTGGAATGATGCCTCTGCCACGCAGATGGCTGACCTCCTGTATGATGCGATATAACGGTAGCAGTATTCTGATTGATTGCGGTGAGGGTACGCAGATTGCCATGAAGGAGAAGGGCTGGAGCCCGAAACCTATTGATATCATCTGCTTTACGCATTTCCATGCGGATCATATCAGTGGCCTGCCGGGACTGTTACTGTCCATGGGCAATGCGGAACGGACAGAACCGGTTCTCATGATTGGACCCAAGGGCCTTGAGAGAACAGTGAATGCCCTTAGAACCATTGCTCCGGAGCTTCCTTTTGAGATTCAGTTTCGAGAGGTGAGTGAGGCCAATGAGACCATTGCATTTGATGGGTTCAGAATTGAAGCATTCAAGGTGTCTCACAACATGGTCTGCTACGGATATAACATGGTTATTGACCGGTCCGGTAAATTTGATGCAGCAAGAGCCAAAGAACAGAATATCCCCCTTAAATTGTGGAGCATTCTGCAGAAAGGGGAGACCGTTACTGAGGATGGCATCACCTATACACCGGATATGGTATTAGGACCGGACAGAAAAGGGATTAAGCTTACCTACTGTACCGATTCTCGACCGATTGAGTCAATTGCAGAAGCAGCACGACATGCGGATTTGTTTATCTGTGAAGGTATGTATGGCGAACCCAACATGGAAGAGAAGGCCAAGGAACATAAGCACATGACTTTCTACGAGGCAGCAAATCTTGCTGTGCAGGCAGAAGTGAAGGAACTGTGGCTGACCCACTATAGCCCCTCTCTTGTGAATCCAAGAGAGTACCGGGCAAATGTTAGAGAGATATTTGAGAATTCCCATACCTGTAAGGATGGAAGGACCATAGAGTTGAATTTCCAGGAGGACTAGCGTGACCAAACGGGCAGGCATCAAAAACTCCATAGTGTTAATGGGCTTTGCACTGATTATTATCTGTGCGTTTATTATGCTGTCCAATCGTACCACGGAACGTGACGAGTCCAACCTGAAGAAGAGTGCTGTTCAGGAAGTGCTGAGCCAGGATCTTACCAGAAATTATCCGGCAACTCCTAAGGAAGTTGTGAAGCTGTACAGCGAGATTACCCGCTGCTTCTATGCGGAAGATTATACGGAAGAGGAACTGCGTGAACTGGCGGCAATGTCCAGAGCATTGTTTGATGATGAACTGAAGGCGACGCAGACAGAGGAACAGTATCTGATGAACCTTGGAACAGTAATCGCGAATTATAAGGAACAGAAACGTACCATTTCTTCCTTCTCTGTAAGTAGTGCTTCCAATGTGGAATACGATACGATGGATGGCAGAAAATGGGCGAAGCTCATGGCGATTTATACCGTGAAGACCGATCATCTGGTAGAGACCAGTAAGGAAGATTACCTGCTTCGCAAAGATGCGGAAGGCCGTTGGAAGATTTACGGCTGGCGGGTACAGGAGGAGAGCGATGAAGGATGATATTCTGATTCTGGGAATTGAGAGCTCCTGCGATGAGACTGCGGCGGCAGTTGTGCGTGGACGTGACGTGTTGTCTAATGTGATTTCTTCCCAGATTGATCTGCATACTTTATATGGTGGTGTGGTTCCGGAAATCGCATCCAGAAAACACATTGAGAAAATCAACCAGGTAATTGAGCAGGCTCTTAGTGAAGCAGCGGTTACGCTTAAGGACATAGATGCCATTGCTGTGACTTATGGTCCCGGATTGGTAGGTGCACTGCTAGTGGGTGTGGCGGAAGCGAAGGCGATTAGCTTTGCAACCGGCATTGATCTGGTAGGCGTTCATCATATCGAAGGCCATATTTCCGCCAATTATATTGAACATCCGGATCTGAAACCGCCGTTTATGTCACTGGTGGTTTCGGGTGGTCATACCCATTTGGTAAATGTTGCGGATTATGGTGTGTATGAGATTCTGGGTCGTACAAGGGATGATGCTGCGGGCGAAGCTTTTGATAAAGTAGCTCGAGCAATCGGGCTGGGATATCCGGGTGGCCCCAAAATCGACAGAGTTGCCAAACAGGGCAATCCGGAAGCGATTCGATTCCCCAGAGCCAAGGTGAATGAATCTGTATATGATTTCAGTTTCAGTGGGCTGAAATCTGCAGTGTTAAATTACATCAACGGATGTGAGATGAAAGGGATCTCTATTGTAACGGAGGATATTGCGGCTTCCTTCCAGAAGGCAGTTGTGGATGTGCTTGTGGAACATTCCATCAGCGCATGCAAGGAACATCACTGCAAGAAGTTTGCCATTGCCGGTGGTGTAGCATCCAATTCCTGCTTAAGAGAGGCAATGAAGAAGGCTTGTGAACAGGAAAAAATTGAATTCTATAACCCATCACCGATTTATTGTACCGATAATGCAGCAATGATTGGTGTTGCAGGTTATTACGAATATATCAAAGGTGTTCGAAGCGGTCTTGATCTGAATGCCGTTCCGAATTTAAGACTGGGCGAGAGATAGGGCCTTTGATACAGAGAGGTTGTCATGATTAACGATAAGAAATGCAGTGCCATTGTACTTTCCGCAGGGCGGGGCAGCAGAATGAAGTCAGACATCGCCAAGCAGTATATGCTGTTAGGCGATTATCCGATTCTGTATTATTGTCTTAAGGTGTTTCAGGATAGTTTTGTAGATGAGATTATTCTGGTGTGTGCCGAACAGGATATTGACTATTGCAGTCATGAATTCGTAGAAAAGTATGGAATTAGCAAAATAAGCGCAATTGTTGCCGGTGGTGAAGAACGTTATCATTCAGTATTAAACGGACTTAAGGCCATTGAACAGACGGATTATGTGTTTATTCATGATGGGGCAAGACCTTTTATTACAGAGGAAGTTTTGATTCGATTGTTCGAAGATGTGGAAGAGTATGGATCGGCAGTTGCTGCCGTTAAGGCGAAGGATACCATTAAGATTGCAGACGAGAAGGGATTTGCGTTAAGCACACCCAACCGGGATAGTGTATATTTGATGCAGACCCCTCAGACCTTTGCTTACAACAAAATTCTGCAGGCCTATGAACTTCTTAGCATGAGAGAAGCGGACCTGATGCGAATGGGCATTCAGGTTACGGATGATGCAATGGTTATGGAGAATTTCTCCAATATGAAGATTCGCCTGACAGAAGCAGATTATCGAAATATCAAGATTACTACGCCGGAAGACCTTATAATAGGAAGGGCGTTTCTTAATGAGTTAAATCGAAGAAGCGAATAACGATTTTGTCGGCCTCTGCCATTTTGGCAATATCTCTGAAACGGTGGTCGGCATCATCAATCTCATAGAACTCGATGACATTATCTTCGGCAAATTCTCTGGAACGGCTAACCGGCACGATTTCATCGGCATTGCCATGAACGATAATGAGATCATCGGCATAGTCGATATAGTCATTCTTGGTAATATCATTGGTCTTAAGCTCCTGAAGGAAACTGGGGCCGATTTTTACTTTGCGGTCAAATCCTACTTCGGCTTCCCGACCTTTCTCAATGAGTTCTCTGCCTGCTTCGTTCATAATGCGAGTGGTCATGAGCGGATACATGTCAAGGGCCGGACAGCGAAAGGCGGTTCTTACAAAAGGATTGCCATGGCCGGCTATATAAGTAAGGAAGAGGTAGGCACCGAAACTGATTCCGTAGCCATAGAATTCTGTAACACCATAGTGTTCCTTCATATGTTCGAGGATTAAATCGATATAGGTCATGCAGTCATCAAGCGTGAGTTTCTTCTTAATATCATTCCCGTGACAGGGCCAGTTAAATACCAAAACGGCAGCATGCTTCAGTACTTTCTCCGAAAATAGCTCGGCATACTTATTATCCATATGTCCGCCGAACCCATGACCGAAGACAATGAGCTTGTCAATGGCATGGTTGTTGGAAGAATAAAGTTTGCATTTAACACTGTGGCCGCGGCCGTTAATATCCAAATATTTCGACATGTGATTCGATCCTATTGTTCATCGTGTATTATTAGGCGTGTTAAGTTAAATTGGCCTAATTTATGATGATTTTATCAAATAGGAGAATTGTTGTAAATTGACCAAAATAAGTAAGCGTGGAAATGTGTTATTTATACATAAAATTTATGGAAAAAGGTGTTGACACGGAATATTCGAAATGCTAAAATCTATTTTGCGTCGATAAAGCAGGACGGTTTTGGAGAGGTATCGAAGTGGTCATAACGAGGCGGTCTTGAAAACCGTTTGTCCGCAAGGGCACATGGGTTCGAATCCCATCCTCTCCGGCGTTAGCAAATTATAATTTCATATTTTTATTTGCTAATTCAGCTATGTTGGAGAAGTACCCAAGCGGCTGAAGGGGCTCCCCTGGAAAGGGAGTAGGTCGTTAATAGCGGCGCGAGGGTTCAAATCCCTCCTTCTCCGCTCATGATTCACTAGCTGAGTCATTTGCACATTGAAAACTTAACAGCATAACCAACCCCGAAA
>JAZLHG010000357.1:0-3765 GCA_045616705.1 Lachnospiraceae bacterium
CGATCCGACTTTATATGTGATATCGCAGTTGTAAGCCTCCTGACGCTCCTGCTTTGTCATATCATTTAATACAACGCCAACAGTCAGTCCCAGGAATCGATGAACTTCACCCATCCACTCTGCATCACGCTTTGCCAGATAGTCATTTACCGTTACGATATGTACACCCTTGCCCTCCAGCGCATTCAGATATGCGGGACAGGTGGAAACCAATGTTTTTCCTTCACCGGTTCTCATCTCAGCGATACGACCCTGATGCAGGATAATACCACCAATAATCTGAACTCTGTAATGCTCCATCTTAAGAACACGTCTAGCTGCTTCTCTTACTACCGCATAAGCCTCGGGAAGCAAATCATCCAGAGTCTCACCTGCGCTAAAGCGCTTCTTGAACTCTCTGGTCTTATCCTTCAGCTGCTCATCCGTTAATGCCATCATAGCGTCCCTGTAGGACTCTACCTTATCAACAGTTGCAGTAATCAGTTTCAGTTCTCTCTCACTATGTGTTCCGAATATCTTCTCAACTAATTTCATATTGCTATATAACACTCCATTTTAGACTGTAAACCAATCTATATTGTATCAGATACTAAGGTATGATTCAAGGATTGTCTAATGTCCTTTTGCATTTGCAAGCATCTTGGGAAGACTCTCCGTATAAGGTGCTCTGGCGATTCCATGCTCGGTAATAATGGCAGTAATCAGTTCATGATCCGTCACGTCAAAGCAGGGATTATAAGTCTTCACTCCATCAGAGGTCATCTTCTTCTCATACCACATAGTGGTAATCTCCTCACCCTTTCTCTCTTCGATAGGAATCTGACTGCCGTCTGTTATGTTCTCATCAATCGTTGAAGAAGGCGCGCATACATAGAAGGGAATGCCGTAATGCTTGGCCAGAATCGCAACCCCACTGGTACCAATCTTATTGGCGGCGTCACCATTCATAGCCACTCTGTCACAACCTACGAAAATCGCCTGAATCTTCCCCTGTTTCATTACGGTAGAAGCCATATTATCGCAAATCAGAGTCACATCAATACCGGCCTTATTCAGTTCATAGGCCGTCAGTCGCGCACCCTGCAGAAGCGGTCTGGTCTCATCCGCATATACATGGAAGTTATAGCCCTTCTCATGTCCCAGATACATAGGTGCTGTAGCGGTACCGTATCTGCTGGTAGCAAGCTGCCCCGCATTGCAGTGGGTCAGCAGACCGTCTCCCGGCTTCACAAGACTCAATCCATATTCACCGATTGCTCTGCAGATTCTGATATCTTCATCCTGAATCTCAATAGCCTCAGCCTTTAGCAGTTCTTTTAACTCCTGCACACTACAGTCCTTATGATCAAGCACCACTCTCTCCATTCTGCGGAGTGCCCACGCCAGATTCACAGCTGTAGGGCGGGAACTGTTCAGGTAATCCTTCCGCAAGCGGAAAATCGATAAGAATTCCTCATAGTCATCCGTGTCAATTTCCTTGGCTGCAAGATAAATACCATAAGCTGCTGCAACACCGATGGCCGGCGCGCCACGAACCTGAAGAATATTGATGGCATGCCAGATTTCTTCCTGGGTGGTCAGATGAAGCATAACCTCCTCATTAGGGAGCTTGGTCTGATCCACAATAATCATGGCACTGTTTGCATCATCAAGCGCAACCGTGTCATATGTAAGTCCTGTATTCATGATTTCGTCTCCTTCTGAATTCAGTCTCTGTTCAGTTAAATGGAACCATTCTGCGATAAAAAGGGGACACCCTTAGGTGTCCCCTTATGAAATACCTATTTATTATACTTCCGGCTCAATCAATCCGTAAGTATTGCCCTTTCTCTTATAAACTACGTTGACCTGATCTGTCTCTGCATTGCAGAACACATAGAAATCATGTCCGAGAAGTTCCATCTGGATGCAGGCATCCTCCGGATACATGGGCTTAATATCAAAGTGCTTGGAACGAACAATCTTAATCTCTTCCTCTTCACTGAAATCCTTATCTAAGAATTCCTGTTTGAAGCTTCCTGCATGCTTCGAATCAATCAGCTTAGTCTTGTACTTCTTCAGCTGTCTCTCGATGATCTCCTCGACTAAGTCGATGGATACATACATATCATTGCTTACCTGCTCAGATCGAATGATACTTCCCTTAACAGGAATGGTCACCTCAATCTTCTGTCTATCCTTCTCGACGCTTAATGTAACATGCACTTCCGTCTCCGGAGTGAAGTACCTCTCAAGCTTGCCGATCTTGTCTTCAACAGCAGTTCTCATTCCCTGAGTAACATCAATATTCTTACCAACAATCGTAAATTTCATGCCGGTCACCCCTTTCCGCTCAAGAGCTTTGGTATGTACATATTATACCATACCAAGGGACTTCCTACCATGAAAGAAATTTCGTCGCATTTCACAAAACATTCGTTCTTTTTCTGTCCACTTTCGTCTCTCCATGATCTGTGGATAATGTGGATAACTTCGTGCATAATTCCATTTTTCGGGCTTTTCCACATTTTAAACCGTGGACAAAAAAGTGAGATACTTTTTGAACTTTGCTGTTGACTTTTATATATTTGTGCAGGGTTCACAAAATTATATTTACGCAGATTTCTTCTTCATAAAAATCAGGAATCCGATGGTCAATGCAACACCGATTGGAATCGAAATCCAGGCAAGAGATACCATGCCTGCAAGGCCTGCAATAATATAGCTTACAAAAGAAATCACAGCGACAGAGATTGCATAGGGAAGCTGCGTCTCTACATGATTAATATGGTTACAATGCGCACCTGCGGAAGACATAATGGTGGTATCGGAAATAGGCGAACAGTGATCACCGCAAACAGAACCTGCAAGACAAGCAGAAATGCCTACGAAGAATAAACTGCTGGTCTCAGGGAAAATAGCAGATACAATAGGAATCAGAATACCAAAGGTTCCCCATGAAGTACCGGTTGCAAATGCAACAACACAGGCAACAATAAATACAATTGCAGGAAGTGCCCACTGAAGGCCCTGTGCATTCGCCATTGCAGCGCCAACGAATCCGGTGGCATCCAACATAACGGTCATTGCCTTAAGTGAAGTAGCCAGTGTCAGAATGGTAATTGCAGGAACCATTGCGGTGAAGCCCTTCGGCACACACTCCATTGCATCTGTGAAGGTTACAACCTTTCTAAGAACCAGGAATAATACAATGACAATCAGGGCAATCATACTGCCCCAGGGAAGACCTACAAATGCATCTGTCTCGGAAAATGCATCAATAACGCTGCCTTCACCAATCGCCTGATATCCCACATAGAGAAGTCCCCACACACAGCATCCAATCAGGACAACGATAGGAATAATCAGATCCAGCAACTTACCATGCGGAGGATCTTCAGGTCCGTCTACGCGAAGCGTTCTCTCTTCTTCAGCAGATAAAGTCAACGAGCTTAAATCACCGGTCTCCATAGCCTTCTTCTCAAATTCCTTCATCTTGCCGTAGTCGAAGTTCAGAATACAGATCGTAATGACAAATACCAGTGTCAGAATGGAATAGAAATTATAGGGAATGGCACGAACAAATAATTCGATACCGGAATAGGTTTCGGATTCTGCATAACTGGATACTGCCGCAGCCCAGCTGGATACGGGAGCAATCATACAAATGGGTGCAGCCGTAGCATCAATTAAGTATGCTAATTTCACACGGCTGATTTTCTTGGAATCGCTTACCGGTGCCATAACAGAACCAACCGTTAAGCAATTGAAATAATCATCAATAAA
>JAZLHG010000358.1:0-4033 GCA_045616705.1 Lachnospiraceae bacterium
AGGAGATATCGGCTGCTACACATTAGGTGCAGTGGCTCCGTTGTCTGTTGTAGACACAACTGTATGTATGGGGGCTTCTATTTCTACCCTTCATGGGATGGAGAAGGCAAAGGGCAAGGACTACATTAAGAATTGGGTAGCTGTAATCGGCGATTCTACGTTTATGCACACCGGTGTGAATTCCCTTCTTAACATGGTTTATAATCAGGCAACGCGGACGGTTCTGATTCTTGATAATTCCACAACGGGAATGACCGGGCATCAGGATCATGCGGCTACCGGCAAGACTCTTCAGGGCGATGAAGTTTATGCCATTAATATTATGAATCTTTGTAAGGCTATGGGGATTCAGGATGTCTTTGAAGTGGATGCTTTTGACACCGTAGAACTTGAGAGAGTAATCAAGGAAGAAACAGCGAAGGATGAGGTTGCTGTTATTATTTGTAAGTCAGCCTGTGTTCTTCTGAACAAGACGCAGGTTACCCATAGATGTACAGTGAATGCGGATGCGTGCAAGAAGTGCTATGCATGCTTAAGACCCGGTTGTCCGGCAATCACTAAGGGTGATGATGGTGTGCCGCATGTGGATGATACCATGTGTAACGGCTGTGGTTTATGCATGAACTTGTGTAAATTCGGCGCAATATCGAAAGAGCCTATCGCATAACGGCTAGGGAGGTTTGGCTAATGGAGACTAAAAATATCATGATTGTCGGAGTTGGCGGCCAGGGAACACTTCTTACCAGTAGAATTCTTGGCGGTGTTATGCTTCAGGCAGGATATGAAGTAAAGTTATCAGAGGTTCACGGAATGGCACAGCGTGGTGGTTCTGTAGTTACCTTTGTCAGATACGGACAGCAGGTTAACGAACCCATTGTTGAAGAGGGTTGTGCAGACCTGTTAATTGCATTTGAACGTCTGGAGGCATTACGATATGCCCATTACCTGAAGAAGGATGGAGTTCTCATTGTAAATGACCAGAGAATTGATCCGATGCCGGTAGTTATGGGTGCTGCAGAATATCCGGATCATATCATAGAAGACTTATCTGAAAAGTATCAGGTCATTGCTCTTGATGCCATGGCAGAAGCCAAAAAGTTAGGCAATTCAAGGGTGTTCAATGTGATTGTACTGGGTGCAACTGCCAAGTACATGGACTTTTCCAAGGACGAGTGGATTAAGGTTATTGAGAACACTGTCAAACCCAAAACGATTGATGTCAATAAGAAGGCATTTGAGGTAGGATTTGCCCTTTCAAACAGTTGCCGATAAGTGACGTCCTATGCTATACTTTGAATAGTGGGTAAGTATACCAAAAGCAGAGTGTGGTGAGTGGTTTGAGGGAAATCGTTGACAAGTTAGCGAATGGGTTTTTTGAGTACGAATGCGGAAAACTCAATTTTTCTATGCCCAGAATTGAGGCCTCAATCCCACCCGGAGAACTTTATGAAGGATCTTTTACCATCAAAAGTGCTGCGGACACTCTGACTAAGGGACATATCTATACATCCAGTATGCGTTTGGTATGCAGGGTGGATTATTTTGAGGACTCCGAGAAGGAGATTCCATTCATATTCGATCCTACCGGACTAGAAGCCGGAGATGTGGTAAAGGGAGATATTCAAATTGTATCAAGTGCAGGTGAATATTATATTCCCTTTGTGTTCTCTATTGTTCATAAGAATATTGAATCTACTTTAGGATCGGTTCGTAATCTGTTTCATTTCACCAATCAGGCACAGCTTAATTGGAGTGAGGCAGTCAGTCTGTTCTATTCACCGGAATTTACAAGAGTATTTGAAGGCAATGACCGGGTACACTATGAGAAGTACCGGGGTTACTTAAATGCGGCCAAATCAGAAGCGGCTGTGGATGCATTCTTAGTAGCCGTTAATAAGAAACAGCCGGTAACCTATAGCCTTGACCGTTATTCCTACGAATTTAGAGATGTGATTGAAGAGATGCGCTGTGAGATTCTTCTTCACAAATCGTCCTGGGGCTACATCCATTTGGATGTTTGGTCGGATAATCCTTTTGTACGTGTGGAGAAGCCTGTTGTAACTGAACATGACTTCCTTGGAAATGAATACAAACTGGTATTTTACGTAAGTGATGAAGAATTGCATGAAGGCGACAATTATGCCGCCATTTCCATAAAAGCACCGGGTCAGGAACTTCAGATTTCCATCGTGGCATCTAAGCGTAAGCATTCGGATTCTAAGAAGGAGAGACGACTGGAGCGCAAGGCGTTAATCGGTAGGCTGATGCGGAGCTATCTGAATTTCAGAATGCATAAAATGAGCGCAAGCGGCTGGGTTCGTGAATCCATGAAGATTGTGGAACGTTTGAATGCGGTTGATGAAAGAGACCCTATTTCCAGACTGTTCCAAGCGCAGCTTTTGCTGGTGGAAGAGCGTTATAACGAAGCCAATTGGATTCTGGAACATGTGTCTTCCGAAATGAATATTCATACTGCCGGCAACGGTACATACTGCTATTATCTCTACCTCACCACACTCTACCGAAGAGATGAAGATTATGTCAACCAAATTGCTGTGCAGGTGAATTCTATTTATGAGCAGGATAGAAAGAGTTATTTAATTCTTTGGATTCTGTTACTTCTGGATGAAGAACTGTCCCAGAGCGAGTCCAAACGTCTTGCTGCCATTGAACGCCAGTATGAACGTAATTGCTTCAGCCCCATTCTCTATCTGGAAGCATACAATTGTTATGTCAACCAACCGTCTCTGTTAAATAAACTGACGGATTTCGAACTCCAGGTACTGTGGCTGATGATTAAGAACGGGAAGCTGGATCGGGAAGTGGCAGATCAGCTGGCTTATCTGGCCTCCAGACAGCGGGCAATGACACCGAGACTTCGCGATGTGCTGATTGGCGCGTACGGTCTCTATCCTGAATCAGAGTTCGTAGAAGCGGTTACCTCTATTCTGATTCGTGAAGACCAGAGAGGGGAAGAAGAATTTACGTGGTATCTCAAAGCAGTAGAACTGGATCTTCGTATTACCAGACTCTATGAATACTTTATGTATTCGATTCCTTTGACCTACAAGGAAATGTTGCCCAAACCGGTATATATGTATTTCGGTTATAAGGCAGAACTTCCCGACGACAAGAGAGCCTACTTATATGCTAATTTGATTGCTCATAAGAAAGAACTGCCGGAACTGTATGAGTCTTATAAGGATCAGATGCTGGTGTTTGCTGCGGACTGCATTGAGAAGGAACTGATTGATGCCAGACTTGCAGAGCTATATAAGGATGTATTGTTTGAAGAGATGATCAAGCCTGATATGGCCCAGAGTTTATCTAAATTGATTTTCGCAAGGCAGTTGTATGTTCCTGACGAAGAATATACGAAAGTGATTGTTATTCAGGAACAGTTGGTATCAGAGGCTGTATACCGGATTAAGGATCATATGGCTTACCCATATATTTATACGGACCGCTGCACTCTGTTCCTAGAGAAGGAAAATGGCGAGCGATGCCTTATTGATCTAAATGGGTGTACAAAGCTCATGAATGAGAATGTGTATGTGCCATATATCAAGAATTATGTCAACCATAATTTGCCGTTTACCATTTATCTTGCAGAGGGTAAGCGACAGTACATTGCTGTTGATGATACCAATGCGGATTACTGCAGAGACTTAGTTGATTCTGAAGAGGTAAGAGAGAGTTACAAGCGAGATATTCGTATGGGACTTCTGCAGTACTATTACGAGAACGACCAGCTGGTGCTTCTTGACGAGTTCCTGTTCGATATCAAAGCCAAGGATTTAAATGCTAAGGACCGCTCGGAGCTGATTCATTACTACGTTCTGCGAGGAATGTATGATGAAGCCTATGAGCTATTAACCATTTATGGAACGGAAGAAGTCGGTGCCAAGGCTTGCGTGAAGATTTGTTCCCAGATGGTAGGACAGAAGGATCGTCTGCCGGATGCCATGCTGGTGAAGGTATGTTACCATGCTTTCCGCCAGGGCAAGTATGACAGCATGAAGTCGGGTCGTAG
>JAZLHG010000359.1:0-3302 GCA_045616705.1 Lachnospiraceae bacterium
AAAGCTTACAACGGAAGTTGTAAATGGTCGAATTGAGAGACTTCGAATCAGTGGAATCGAATTTGTGTATCAATATGGTGAAAACTTTTCTTCAAGCAGAGATTTTGCCTTCGAAATAGAATTGCCGACGGCAACTTTTTACAATGGTAATGATCTGTTGTTTGACTATTCATTGATTGGGGAAAAGGGGCTTTATTTTACCGGTAAGACTTCATCGATAGTCGGAGACATTTATGCCGGTACCCATGATTCTGAAGAATTCAGAAAAGCTGAGGGTAGTTATGGAGAGCGAGAAATTTACGGTGGAATTAATGTGCTGTCTACTCAACTTGGTATTGAAGCTGGGAACGTGGTGTCCTCCGGTAATGTTAACTTGAAGGGTTCTTTCGTGGTGTTTGGTACTGAGGAGAAACCGGTAACGATTTATACCAATGAAATCAGAGAACTATCCGGTTACTTTATGAGCACTGATTACCTGATTAATGGTAAGACAGCATCTCAGACAGGCGTCGAATATGAGAATATTATTCGTACCGTGGAATCTGCAGGAAGTGAAATTGAGAATTTTGCATATTATTATGATTCCAATAATGACGAGAATTACCATGGACAGTATAGGATTATCCTGTCCAATACAGATGTTACATTATCCGGAGACTTCACCGGAGCGGTAGTTACCTGTGGCAATGTTATTATTGAAGCTGACAGTAATGTAGAGGGCCTTATTTACTCCAAAGACAGAATTTATGTCCAGGGTAATAATAATATTGTATCTAACCGTGATATTCTTCGCGCAATCATTGATGACGAGTGCAAAAAAGATCCGGATTACGGCAGTTTCTACTTAAAAGATTACCTGGGTGAAATCCATTATCAGACAGGTGCAGAGCACTCTGCAAATATGGTTAAAATGCTATAGAGCATGGCGTTAGGGTTGCATTATCCATCACGAAGTGATAATATCATATTATATATCGTTTGTGACAAATGAGGAGAATGTATGGAACCCAGAATTGAGATTACGTTATTTAATAAGTTTGAGATTAAGATGGACGGAGAGCCGATTCTTGTAAGCCTGAGTAACACCAGGAAGACGAAGCTGTTTCTGTCCTATTTACTTCTTCATAAACAGAAGACCATTCCACATAAGGAATTATTTGAACTGCTTTGGTCGGGAGAAGATTATTCCAATCCCGGAACGGCACTTCGTACACTTCTATATAGATACCGTGCACTGGTGGAGAGTGCAGGTATTCCCCAGCTAAGCAATTCCATTATTTCCCGTAGGGGTGCATACCAGTGGAATCAGGAACTGGATGTATCAATTGATATTTTTGACTTCGAGGATTATGCAAGAATCGGATTAAATACTACGATTAGCGAAGCGAAGCGCAGAGAGTGCCTTGAGAAGGCACTTAAGTTGTATACCGGCTCTCTCCTTCCGGATTCAGGAGAGGAGCATTGGGTTGTCCCCAAGGCCGTTTATTACAGGGATTTGTATATTCATGCGGTTATTGCTTATATTGACCTTCTCAAGAACGAGAAGGCATATGATGCTATTCTTGCCTTGACCAAAAAGGCTACCTCTCTTGTGGGTCCCAATGATATGATTGCACTTGAAGAAGAAATGGCCCAGGCAAAAGGAAATCCCGGTCAGGATTTGAAGATTCGTTATGAGATTACATCCGGTAGTGTTGTGAATCTGAAGAATGAACTGGATGCAGTGCAGGACAACATGGAGACGGAAGATAAAGAGAATTCCGCTTTCGTTTGTGATTACAGTGTCTTTAAGGATATTTATCATCTGCAGAGAAGGCTTCTTGCAAGAACCGGTGATACCATGTTTCTTGCACTGCTTTCCATGGAGAGAGCTGCAGATACAGAATATGAACCACTGCAGAATGAGAAGATTATGAATTTTATTCTTGACAGTATTAGTCACTCCCTTAGATGCGGTGACAGTATCTGCCGTTATTCCGATAATTCTTATGCGATTATGTTTCCGGCGGACTCTTTTGAAAACGCTTTGAAGATTCTGGAACGTATTAAGAGACTGGTTCTCAATACCTGTAAGGAAAAGGATATTCTGCTTCTCTATAGAATTCGACCCCTTAAGAATGCAAAGGAGTAATCCATGAATAATAGGAGATTGACTGTTGGCATCATGATTGGAGATGCTAATTCAGCTCATTCCATTAAGACGCTTCAGGGAATTAGGCAGGCGGCCAAAGAGACCGGTGTGAATACCGTAACGTTTCTGGGTGTTCATACGGAATACATGTTTCGTGACTTCTTCGAAGATGAAGAGAGTTATGATTATCAGGTAATGACCGTATTTGACTATGTTGATATTGCCAAGGTGGATGCGCTGGTAATTTCATATAGTGAACTTGGAATCTACTTACATGATATCCGTAAAGAGCAGTTTTTTGATAAGCTGAAGGATATTCCTAAGGTGGTTTTGGAAGAACGCATGTCTGAGGACATGACCAAGTATCAAATCTCGGGCAACTATGAGGGCATGTGTGCGGTGCTGGAGCATTTGGTTTGCGATCATGGGTACCGCCATTTTGCGGAATTAAGAGGTCCTATCGGTAATAGTGATGCAGAAGAGCGTCATCAGGCATTCTTAGATACCATGCAGAAATATGGTATTGAAATCACAGACGATATGATTGCGGTAGGTGACTGGACCGCTACAGTGGAACAGGAAGTAGAGACTCTCTTTGATCAGAATCCCCTAATGGAGGCATTAGTTTGTGCCAATGATATTATGGCGAGCTGCGCCTATAAGGTATGTGAGAAGAGACGCCGTGAGATTACAGAGATGACAGATCGTGCCAGAGAGTGGATGGCCAGAAGTTCACAGCGATACAAGATTGGTGTGGATATTGAGTCCGGCGAAGGGATTGCCATTGTAGGATATGATGACAGAGATGTGGCAGCAATCATGGATCCACCACTTACGACCGCAAGTCAGAATGAGTTTAGTAACGGATACAGGGCACTATATAATGTTCTTAATCTGCTTAAGAATGGTAAGGGTGAAGATTATGTCCAGCATTCGGAACTGATTCGCCGTAATTCCTGTGGTTGCAGAGATGTGGAACAGAAGAGATATGCTCCGTTAAGTGCGCATGATAGACAGAATCCTGAATTTTATGCCATTAAGATTGCCGAGCAGATGAAGAATGAAATTCTGATTTCTGACGTGAATGAAGGAATCGCTGACAAGGTTTATGATGCCATTTATGATATTTTGTATGCGGATATCGTTATTTTCCTGAGAAGAGATGATTACT
>JAZLHG010000360.1:0-3528 GCA_045616705.1 Lachnospiraceae bacterium
ATTCTGGGATGCGGAGTAATCAGCAGAACCTATGTGAATGATATTAAGACCTTTTATCCTGCTCTTCACATCGCAGCTTGTGCAGATGTTACAGCAGCACTTGCGAAGAAGCTTGCGGATGAATTCGGAATTGAGAAGGCCTACACCTTGGGGGAACTTCTGCAGGATGAGGAGATAGAAATCGTCATTAACCTGACTCCCGCCCAGTTCCATGTACAGCTGAATAAACAGATTATCAGAGCCGGCAAGCATCTCTTTAGCGAGAAGCCTTTTGCCACCAATGTGGCAGATGCCAAGGAAGTTCTTGATCTGGCAAGGGAACATCACGTATTTGTCGGTTGTGCACCGGATACCTTCTTAGCATCAGGTCTATCCAGCATGAGATATTACCTGGACAGCGGCATTATCGGCAAGCCGTTTATGGTCACCGCCAATATGACCAACTTCGGCGTTGAGACCTGGCACAAGCAGCCGGATGCTTTCTACGCAAAAGGCGCCGGACCACTGTTTGATATGGGACCCTATTATGTGTCGGCAATCGTAAGTCTTCTTGGACCGGTAAGAAGCGTGGCAGCATTCTCGGCAAGACCTAACGATACAAGACACGTTTATGTGGGACCTAAGGCAGGACAGGATATTGATTGCGAAGTGGATACCACCTTTACCGCAATCCTTCATCTGCAAAACGACGTGGTGGTGAATCTGAATATCAGTTATGACATTTACAAGTCGAATCTGCCGATGTTTGAAATCTATGGAGACCAGGGAAGTCTTACTTATCCCGATCCCAACTTCGGTGGAGGAACTCCTAAGGTATATCGTAAAGAACAACTTACGGATACCACCTACAGATCGGATGAGGATGCACAGGCTAGGCAGAATAAGTTCTATGAACTTCCGGAACTGTTCCCGAGAGTGAAGGACTATTCCAGAGGAATCGGCGTATTAGATCTTGCGGCAGCAATTGAGAATGAGAGTGAGAACCGGGCAAACGGAGAATTGATTCTTCATGTAACGGAAGTTCTTCAGAGAATCGGTGATTCGGCAGAGACAGGAGTTGTCTACGAAATGGAGACAACCTGTAAGAGACCAAGAGCAATGCTTCCTGGCGGCTATATTGACCAGGTTTAATTTATACAAATGGGAGGTTAAGAAATGGCAGGAGTAGTAGGAACACATCTTGTGGCCCAGGTGGGCTTCATTGTGAAGGATGTGGAAGCAACCAAGAAGAAATGGGCAGAGTTTTTAGGAGTTGAAGTACCTCCTACACAGCCCATCGGTGACTTTGAAGTCACACAGACAAATTTCCAGGGAGAACCGGCACCGAAGGCTTATTGCTGGATGGCATTCTTCGATGTAGGACCGGGCATTCAGTTAGAACTGATTCAGCCTAACGAGGAGCCTTCAACATGGAGAAATTTTCTGGATGAGAAGGGTGAAGGCATCCATCACGTAGCATTCCAGATTAAGGACTCTAAGGCTTGCGTAGCAAATGCGGAAGCAAATGGTCTGAAACTGGTTCAGCACGGCGTATATGGCGATGGCAGCGGCGAGTACAACTATCTGGAAGCTCCGGAGCTGAAATGTATTGTAGAACTGCTGGAGAGCTACAACAACTAAGAGAAACCTATTCATGAATTGATAGGAATAGAGGATTTGCTGAAATGAAACTTGGAACATCTTCTCCCCTTAACCATAAGGACCCGGTTGAGTGGGCACAAAAGCATAAGGAATTAGGCCTGGAGGCGATTAATTTCTCGCCCAACTGCATGGATAAGCCGGAAGTGATACGGGCATACGTGGAACAGGCGAAACTGCAGGGCCTGACAATGGCAGAGGTCGGAATATGGCGAAATACTCTGGCAACGGATCCGACAGAGCGTGAGAGTGCAATTCAGTATGCGATTAAGCAACTGATTCTGGCTGACGAAATTGGTGCCAGATGCTGTGTCAACATTATGGGTGCAAGAGGACCAAGGTGGGATGGTGCATACAAGGATAATTTCAGTGATGAGACATGGGAAATGGGTATACAAACCATTCGTCGAATTATTGATGAGGCAGCCCCTAAGAACACTTATTTTACCATCGAATCCATGCCCTGGATGGTGCCGGATGGCCCGGATGAATACCTCAAACTGATTGAGGCGGTAGACAGGGATCGATTTGCGGTACATATGGATGTGTTCAACTGGATGACAACTCCGAAGAGATACTTCTACAATGAGGACTTTATTGATGAGTGTTTCGAGAAGTTGGGACCTATGATTCGAAGTTGCCACATCAAGGATGTGAAAATGGAAGAGCCTTACACACTTCATTTCACAGAGACATACCCCGGTAACGGTGGTATTAACATTCGACATTTGATTCAAACGGCCTGCTCATATGATCCGGAAATGACGTTTATTATTGAACATCTGGAGACGGATGAAGAGTATTTAAGAAGCGTACGGTATGTGAAGAGTCTAATCGCAGAGTAGGCAGCGTTTGGGGGTTACAGGTTTATCAGAAAGGAAGGACAATATGAAAAAAAGAAATGCATTATTAGTAGCAATGCTCGTATTAACATCAACTATTTTATCAGCATGTGGCAGTGCAGCTGAAGCACCTGCAGCTTCTGCAGCAGGAAGTGATTCCGCAGCAGCTACAGAGTCAGCAGCTCCTGCAGGTTCCGAAGAGTTAGTATGGTGGGGCTGGACACCCGGTTCACCTCTTAACGAGAACTACATCGCTGAGTTCAACAAATCATTCCCCGATACCAAGATTGTATGGAAGCAGACAACCGTAGATGATTATGATGCAGCAATTAAGCCTGCACTCGCTAACGGCGAAGGCGTTGATATCTTCGAGGTATCCGCAGGTTCCGCTAACGGTGGTGTTGAAATTTTCGGCGGTCAGGCAATCGACCTTACACCTGCTCTGAAAGAGTATCTTGGTGATGATTATGCAGATCAGTTAAATGAGGCATCTCTTGCCAGCATGACAGTAGATGGCCAGATTAAGGGTCTTGGCGTAGGTACTTGCTACGCAGGTAACCTTTGGATCAACCAGGATCTGTTTGATCAGTATAATGTTAAGGTTCCTACCAACATGGCTGAGTGGAAGCAGGCAGTTGAGACCTTTGAAGCAAACGGTATCATCGGTTTCGTACAGGGCGCAGGCCAGGGTGCATTCAACATGGACACATGGCATGCAATCTGCGATAACGTAAATCCCGGTCTGTTCACCAAGGCTACAAGAGGTGAAGTTGACTGGACAGATCCTACATTCGTTAAGGCACTTGAACTCTGGAAGAGCTTGTTTGACGAAGGCATTATGCAGGACGGCGCACTTGGTATTCAGCAGTATCCCGAAGCAAACAACCTGTTCTTATCTCAGCAGGCAGCTATGGTTATGATGGGTTCCTGGTATACCATGAACTGTCTCCCCGATACCATGAAGGCTAACATGGAAGCAGCTTCTTGTACAGATGAGCCTTTCGCAATGGTTCCGATTAACTTCTCTGACATCGCAGGAACAGGCAAT
>JAZLHG010000361.1:0-3224 GCA_045616705.1 Lachnospiraceae bacterium
CAGCAAGGATGGGAACTAAGAACAGTATAAAGGGGTGTGGTTTCAACTAATTCACTCAAAAAATCAATAAAAATCATCAACTGATAGAAAAATAGCTCTGGGAAACGATTGTTTCCCAGAGCTGCTTTGTCTACAGTCTGAGGATATCCATTTGGATATCCTCTTTTGCATTATTGCTATTCCTTATATTCCCTAAACTGTACAGATAATCCGTCGGGATCATATACATAGAAATATTTCGCTGTGGGACTTGGCTCACGGATCGGAGAAGGATTTCGATTCTCTTCTGTTGCAATCTTGTGAACTGCTTCCAAATCATCCGTTCCGAAACAGATAAACATACCGCTTGCAGATGCGGTCTCACCATCCGGAATGCAGATGAGCTCGATTTCGGTTGCGCCTTCATGGTCTGCCATGTACGCAAGCTCTGCATTACCTTCTGTAAATCTCTCCATAACCTGAAGTCCCGCAACATTCTGATAGAATGCCAGAGATTCTTCCAAATTCTTAACACGAATTGCTAAATGATGAATATTCATGATGCTCTCCTTATCTTACACAGTTAAACCCTTAGTATCTCTTATTACCAGCGTTTATAGGGACAATTTCCGCTTCCGGAAGCTGCTCGAAGTTCCACATAACAACCACAGGCCCCGCAGGTGCCTTCGTTTAATTTCTCGCACTGCTTACATATATCAAGCCTTCGCTCGTATTCCTGATCGTCCACTCTGTCTCTGATTGCTGCCAGATATTTGCCGATTCGCATCTCATAATCTTCCTTCGCCAGATCTCGAATCAAGCATCTGTAACATACTCTCTGTTCCATATTATTTCAGTACTACATCCAGGCGAATAACTGAACTGGGTGCAATAGTGAAGCAGACTTTACCGCCCTTAGCAGTTACACCGTCCATTACTTTCTCTGTAACCACATCACCATTGGTGAAATCGTTATAGTCATTGTAATTGCCACCTACTACGGTTGCCTTAACGGATGCAATCTCAGAATCCACAATGGTTCCGTCGATTTCATAAGACTCGGTAGTTGATAAGTTGGTCATGGTAATATGCAGAACACCCTCTGCATCAACAGATGCGGATTCGGTTAAGTTGGGAACCATATTGGCTTCCTCTAATCCGATTTCCTTAGTATCTACATGGCTCTGAACCAGGTCTGCATCCTGATGACAGTTATACATCTTGAATACATGATAAGTCGGTGTGAGTACCATTTTCTCACCATCGGTGAGGATCACGGACTGAAGAACGTTTACCAGCTGGGCAATGTTCGCCATCTTCACTCTGTCGCAATGCTTATTGAAAATATTCAGATTAATACCTGCAACCAACGCATCTCTTACAGTATTCTGCTGATATAAGAATCCGGGATTGGTGCCGGGCTCTACATCATACCAGGTACCCCATTCATCTACAATCAGTCCAACGGTGTGATTCTTATCATACTTGTCCATGATTGCGGTATGATGCTGAATCAGATCTTCCATATATAAGGTCTTCTTAAGGGTCAGATACCATTCCTTCTCATCGAAATCGGTAGCAGAACCCTTATGCTCCCATTCATGAGGAACGGTATAATAATGTAAGGACAAACCATCCATAAATCCATGGAACTTCTCTTCGGAATCAAAGCAAACCTTCATGACACCGTCTGTCCACTTATAGTCATCTGTATTGGGACCGCAGCAAATCTTGGTAATCTGCTTATTCGGATCATAGCATCTTACATAGGTCTGATATCTGCGATAGAGATTTGCATAGTATTCCGGTGTCATGTTGCCGCCGCAACCCCAGTTCTCATTACCAACACCGAAATAATCAACCGTCCAAGCATCCTTGTGACCATTCTCTGTACGAAGATCTGCCATGGGAGATACGCCTTCAAAAGTCATATACTCTACCCACTCACTCATCTCCTGCACAGTACCGCTTCCCACATTACCGTTAATGTAAGTCTTACATCCCAACTGCTTACAGAGTTCCATGAACTCATGGGTACCGAAGCTGTTATCTTCTACAACACCGCCCCAATGGGTGTTAATCATTTTCTTACGATTTGCAACAGGTCCGATACCGTCACGCCAATGATACTCATCGGCAAAGCATCCACCGGGCCAACGAAGAACAGGAATCTTCATCTCCTTAAGTGCTTCCACCACGTCATTTCTCATGCCATTGGTATTGGGAATTCCTGCATCATCCTTCACAAATAAACCCTCATAAATACATCTTCCCAGATGTTCAGAGAAATGTCCCTGAAGTTCGGGATTGATGTGCCCCAATTTGTTAGCGGGATCAATAACTAATTTGTACATAACCTTCTCCTCCTGACTGATTAATAGTCCCCATACATGGAATTACCCTGACTGTCCATTACCACAATCACCGGGAAATCCTTAACCGTAAGTTTGCGAATGGCTTCTGTGCCAAGGTCATCATAGGCAATCACTTCGGATGCCGTGATACACTTACTCAGAAGCGCACCTGCGCCGCCGATGGCGGCAAAATAAACCGCTTTATTTCTCATAACCGCATCTCGCACTGCGGGTGAGCGTTTTCCTTTACCAATCATACCGGTCTGACCCAAATCCAGAAGAGAGGGAGCATACTTATCCATTCTGCTGGCCGTGGTGGGACCTGCAGAACCAATGGCTCTTCCTTCTCTTGCAGGTGAAGGACCCATATAATAAATAATCTCGTTCTTCACATCCAGAGGAAGGGCTTCCCCTCTCTCAAGTGCTTCATACATTCTCTTGTGGGCCGCATCTCTTGCGGTATAAATGGTTCCTGTAATATAGACAAAGTCTCCTGCCTTTAAGGTTTCGGCAGTTTCTGTTGTAAGTGGTGTTGTAATTCTAACGTCCATTTTTCCTATTCTTCTTCTATTCGCAATTATTGATTTGTTCTTGAATCCTGCGTCAAATTTCCTCTTGTTCTTACAGTACTCTGCTGCTGTGTCTGCATACATGACAGCAGATATTAACTGCCACCGGAAGTCCTGCAATATGAGTGGGATATGTATTAATGTTAATGCCGAAGGCTGTTGTTGAACCGCCAAGACCTGCAGGTCCGATGTTCAGCTCATTAATCTTCTCAAGCATTTCGATTTCCAAGTCTCTAACCCAGGGAATCTCCGAATGAGAATCCACATCTCTGGTTAATGCATCCTTAGACATCAACGCACATTTCTCAAAAGTTCCGCCGAT
>JAZLHG010000362.1:0-2472 GCA_045616705.1 Lachnospiraceae bacterium
ATTTGTATGTCAAACGTATTGTGGGACTTCCCGGAGAAACAATACAGATTAGACAGGGTAAATTGTTTATTGATGGGGAATTATATTATGATGATTATTCTTCAGAGATTATGGATCCGGGAATTGCAGAGAATCCCATTACGCTGGAACAGGATGAATTTTTTGTACTGGGGGATAATCGCGCAGAGAGTGAAGACAGCAGGAGCGCGGATGTAGGTGCCGTTACCAGAGGCACTATTGAAGGCAGGGCTTGGCTTCACATGGAATACTTGGATGAGAAGATAGGAAGGATAGAGTAATATGACATATCAATGGTTTCCCGGGCATATGACGAAGGCGATTCGCATGATGCAGGAGAACATCAAACTGATTGATTTGGTAATTGAACTGGTGGATGCAAGAATTCCTTACAGTTCCAGAAATCCTGATATAGATAAACTGGCATCCGGTAAGGCACGTATGGTATTACTGAATAAGTCAGATTTGGCAGATGATTCTGTATCCGAGAAGTGGATGGAATATTTTAAGGAGCAGAATATTACTGCAGTGAAAGTGAATGCCAGAAACGGCTACGGAATTAAGAATATCCAAGGTGCGATTCAGGAGGCATGTAAGGAGAAGATTGAGAGAGACCGCAGAAGAGGTATTATCAATCGTCCTGTCCGTGCCATGGTTGTTGGAATTCCCAATGTTGGCAAGTCCACCTTTATTAATGCCCTAGCAGGCAAGGCATGTACCAAGACCGGTAATAAGCCCGGTGTTACAAAAGGAAAGCAGTGGATTCGTCTGAATAAGAATGTAGAGCTTCTGGATACCCCTGGTATTTTGTGGCCGAAGTTCGAAGATGAGAAGGTTGGTCTAGATTTGGCTTTAATCGGATCTATGAATGACGAGATTCTGAATACAGAAGAGTTGGCTTGTAATCTGATTGTGGAAGTTAGACGGGTGAAGGCCGGATTTATTGCTGAGAGGTACGGAATATCCGAAGAAGGTAACGAATACGAGGTGCTTGGCAATGTGGCTAAGGCTAGGGGCTGCCTTCTTAAAGGTGAGGAACTGGATACCAGAAAAGCTGCCGGTATTCTCCTTGATGAATTTAGAAACGGCAAACTTGGAAGAATTTCATTGGAACTTCCGGGGGAGATGGGTTAATGGAAGACCGGGCTCGTAAGAGAAGAAAGAAATCTATGACCTTTCGTGTGCTGAAGAAGGTGGTGGATGTTGGCATTTTTATATTTGCCGTATTGATTCTGACCTACTTGGTATCTACTTTTGTGGCACAGCGAATCGTAGTTCATAATGTATCCATGAAGAATACGTTGTCTGAGGGTGACATTCTGTTAATGGATAAGGTTACCTATAGAGTAAGAGAGCCTAAGAGATATGAAATTATTTGTTTCGACAGTGACTACGAACGAGAAGGTTTGATTAAGCGTGTCATAGGACTTCCGGGGGAGACGATTATGATCTCCGATGGAATGATTTTTATTAATGGGAACCAGATTAAGGATGCAAAAGGGGTAGAAAAAGTTGAGGATGCCGGCCTTGCATCTCAGGAGATTCATCTTGATCAGGATGAGTATTTCGTTTTGGGTGATAACAGGCCGGAGAGTATGGATTCCAGATATCCCCAAATAGGTAACGTTAAGAAGAAAGATATTGTTGGAAGAGCGATTCTTCGAATTGGCCCTTTCAGCAAGTTTGGATGGATTAAATGATTAGCATAACAGAGATTAAATCAGTATATCAAAATACCGCATTTGAAGAATTGCCTGCTTTTATTGCTGCTTATGAAAATGATACCAGAAGTGGGGTAATCTCCATCGTGAAGAAAGCCAAGAAGCAGATTCAGGATTATGAGGCTGAAGTTTTAAGGACAGAGATCATGTATCGATTTGAGAGGGAATATGCCGATTGTTCGGCTATTGCCGGTATTGATGAAGTAGGAAGGGGTCCTCTTGCCGGACCTGTTGTCACTGCGGCAGTTATCCTTCCCAAGGATCACCCGATTCTTTACCTTAATGATTCGAAGAAATTGTCTGCAGCTAAGCGGGAAGAACTTTATGACGTTATTATGCGAGAGGCGATATCGGTTAGTCTGGGGCGGGTTGAGCATACAAGAATCGATGAGATTAATATTCTTCAGGCAACCTATGAAGCAATGAGAATGGCTGTTCAGAATTTATCAGTTACACGCGATATATTATTAAATGATGCAGTTACAATTCCGGGACTAAGTATGAAACAGGTACCTATTATAAAAGCAGATGCCAAGAGCGCAAGTATCGCCGCAGCATCTATTGTTGCCAAGGTTACCAGAGACCGATTGATGGTGGAATACGATAAGTTGTATCCTGGGTATGGATTTGCCGATAACAAAGGATATGGTGCAGCAAGTCATATTGAAGCACTGAAGAGGCAGGGTCCGTCTCCGATTCATCGAAAATGCTTTATCAGACATTTTATTTAAGC
>JAZLHG010000363.1:0-4887 GCA_045616705.1 Lachnospiraceae bacterium
CATTGCCAAGCTCTATTAAACAGGTGAAACAGGAATCCTTCCAGGAATTACCTAATCTTAAGGATATTTACATTTATGGTAATCCTTACATTGATGGTAGTGCATTCAAGCATACCAACAGCACTGTTTTCCATGCTCGAAAGGATTCCAATGTAGGAGAGTACGTAGACAACGTTAATGAAAAGGAACATCGTCCTTCAGCAGACAAGTTAATTTATGAGGAATTAACAGAAGAGCCCATGTATACCATCATCTTTATCGATGGTATTGATTACTCTGAATTTGACAGACAGACTGTACCTGCCGGTTGGAACGTAGCACTTCCTACAGCGCCTACACATGTTAATTATACATTCCTTGAGTATTACTCAAATCCGGCTAATGCATGGGTTAATGTACAGCAGAATGCAACCGTATATGCTAAATATACACCGATTAATACTACGGTATTACCTACGCCTTCGCCTACACCAACCAATAAACCCACAGGAACGCCTACTACAAAGCCCGGCACACCAACCACAAGCAAAACCGATGGTAGTTCAAAGGTATCAACAAGTATTACAAATACTACCGTTCAACCGGTAATCGTAAGTGGTACCGGTACCCCTGTAGGTGCAGGAGCCGCTTTACCGCCGTCAAATGGAGTAGTCCCCACACCGGTTAGTACAGGTTCACAGGTTGTTCTTCCCGGTAATGTAGGTAAAACCAAGTTAATTTCTACAACCGGTGGTATTTCCGATACCAGTAAGATGTCAGCTACCGTAAATGGTTCCAGTGATAACTATGTAATTAAAATTACAGAGACACCGGAAGCAACAGAAAGTGCTAAGCAGGCATTAACTGGCGAATTTGGTTCTCTTGATGCAATCCGTTATCTGCCTTTCGATATCAGTTTATATGATGCAACAGGACAGCAAAAGATATCGCCAATTCCGGAAGGTGTATCCATTAATATTACGATGCCTATTCCTGATAATTTAGCAATCTATGGTGGTAATGCCAAGGTTGGTTCAACAATCGGTGGAGCATTAGAGAAAATTCAGCCTAAATTTACTGTAATTAATGGTGTTCCTTGTATGAACTACACAGTAACACACTTATCACCCTATGTAGTTTATGTAGATACAGCAAATTTAACAGCAAACGGTACACTGGATACCACACCGAAGACCGGTGATCCTATTCATCCTAAGTGGTTCCTGGTAATCGGTTTAGCCGCAATCTCAGGTGTATTATTCCTGAAGAGAGATAAGAAGGAGACCATCGAGGCCGCATAATGAGAAAAATTGTAAGGACCATAATTGCAATATTATTATGTACAACAGGACTAATTTTATTAGTCCTTCCTTCAAATACCATGGAAGCAGTTAGCACTCATGGTGATTTCGTCATGGATGGCACTACATTAAAGAGTTATTTAGGTAAAGAGGCAGATCTAACTCTACCTGATACCATTACGACAATCGGCAAAGATGCATTTTCCGGTAACGTTGCGCTTCGAAATGTTTATATTCCGGATAGTGTAAAAACCATTGATTATGCTGCCTTTGAAAATTGTACAAATCTGAAATCAGTATCAATCCCTGAAAGCGTTAGAACGATTGGTTCCAGCGCTTTTTCGGGTTGCGTATCGCTTTATAACATTTCAATTCCCAGAAAAGTCGAACAGTTAGGTTCAGGTGTTTTTGCCGGATGCAAGTCTCTATCTACCGTACCCATCAGTAGTGAAAATCCTAACTTTATCTGTCAGGATGGTGTTATTTATTCCGGTGACGGAAAATGTTTAATTCAATATTTGGCCGGCAGACCCTCAACAACCTATGTTATGCCCGATTCTATAGAGAAAATAGAAGAGTATTCTTTCTGGGGAGCTTCAGATCTTACAGGAATCTCCATTTCTTCCAAGGTGAAAGAAATTCCGGAATATGCTTTTTCTAACTGTCCCGGTCTGTCGAGCGTTATTATACCTACTTCTGTAACCAAATTAATGGCATACAGTTTTGCCGACTGCGCTAATCTCAGATCTATTGTTATTCCCACTTCGGTAGGCTATATAGATGAATTGGCTTTTTATCTTAGCGACGGTGTTCAGGTTCAAATGACTGAACCTTCTCAGATGCCGCCTACAACAGCCGCATTAACAGCTTCTTCCATGGACAGTGATGATGATACCGGAGATGATTCTGTTTTGCAGGAAGAACCTATAACCGGAATTACTTCAAATTATGAAGAGCATATTATTCCCGGTGAAATTGGATCTGCTATTGTAGTTGGATCAAGCGCTACACTTTTAATTTCTCCTGAAATGAAAGTAAAAGAGGCCTATCATATCAATGATGCCGAATTAGAAGATGGAATCTCTGCGAATAGCATAACAAACCTTGGACATGATGAGGAATTCTCTATTATTGAATCTAAGCTGGTTAAATATAACGGAAACAGCGACGAAGTATCGATTCCTGCGTCAATTAACGCCATCGGCAACAGAGTTTTCTATAAGAATGAGTCCCTTAATCAAATAACCATACCAAATAATATCGAAAGTATTGGTGATTTTGCGTTTGCAAGATCAAATCTTAGTTCTGTACAAATTCCAAACGGCACCAAGAACATTGGTTATGCTGCATTTTACCAGTGTAATCAGTTAACTGATGTGATAATTCCAGATAGCGTTGAATCCATTGAACTTGGAGCATTTTCAGGCACCCCCTGGTTAAGTAACTGGTATGCATCCGGGGATGGTAATTATCTGGTAGTAGGTAATGGCATCTTACTGGGTTATAAGGGAGAAGGTGGAAATATCTCTCTACCGGAGAACGTAACGACTATTGCAGCAGGATGTTTTGAAGGCAACAATACAATTACCGGAGTTTCTTTTCCCGTAGGTACCAAGCTGATCGGCGAAGATGCGTTTAACGGATGCAGTGCACTTAATACGATTTCTCTTCCTGCCGGTCTTGAGACAATTGAAGATCGTGCATTTAAAAATACCGGACTTACAACATTAAGCATTCCACCTGCGGTAAAATCAATCGGCTTAGGAGCATTTGACATACCTTCATCCAAATTATCCACTGTATTGTTTACAGGAACAACCCTTCCAAATGTTACCGCCAAACCCACAGCATCCAGATTATCTGCAGATAATTTACGCAAACCTGCATTTAACGGTGTTGAGCATGCCCTCATCAGAGATACTGCGGATTTAAGTTCCGGGGATATTTTCGATATCAAAAAATTAGGATTTCGCGGAAGCGTTTATGCCATAAGCACCAATACAAATCAGGGGCAAAATACGCTTAATCTACTGAAATGTACAAAGGAGCCTGACAATTACGGACTGGTTGATTTAGATTCCAAAATCAATGTAGGTTCTACTGAGTATGTAGTATCAGGCGTTAAAGATACTGCTTTTGATGATTATAAGAATCTAAACAAATGGTGTAACAAACCACTTAAAGGTATCCAGATTAATGGTAATAAATCCGATGAACTTGATTCCCTTCTTGATTCAATTCCGGATTATGAACCCAATATCTATACAGAAGATACTGCAATTAAAGTTACCATAGACTCTACCGTATTAAATACTGATGGTCCTGAACATGCCATCATAGAAGGATGCACTACACCATATAAATTAAAAGTAAAAGATGCAGGAGAGTATACAACTGCGTTCAAAGATGCTTTCTATAATGCTTACGGAGCAGAACCTTCATCTACTTTTATACCGCTTGATTTAACCCTTACAGAACTGTCCGGTTCTATTCCGATCAAAAAACTAAATAAAAGTCGAATGGAAATAACATTGCCTATTCCTTCTTCACTAGCAGGAGCGGATGATTTGGTAATGGTAAGTCTGAATGATAATGGAGAACTGGAATCATTGTCAACTGCAACCAAGGAAGTTGATGGTGTATATTGTCTACAATTTGTAACAGGTCATTTCTCTCCTTATGCAATTTGTAGAATGAGTAATTTGTCTGTAAATGTCGAAGAATCTTTAGAGGATGAAGACACCATAACAGATAATAATCTGACTGATTCCTACAATACATTCTCTATTTACGGCGAAAGTAAGACTCTGGAGCGAAAATTTACGATTCTAAATCCGAAAAATATATTATCCGTTCTATTGATTCTTGCAGGTCTTATTATCGTGGTTTATAACAGAAGTTGGTTCAACAAAAAAACCAAGAAAACAAAAGGGTGATTATTGTCTGTTCAAATAGAATAGTATATAATAAAGTGTCATAGTTTATGGCACTTTTTTCTTGTATAAACAAATTACGAATTATAGAGGCTCAAAATGAAACATATTGAAGAAAATAGAACGGTTCGAATGAATAACAACAATAATCTTCTGGAGCTTGAGGAGCATATGTATCAGCTTGTGGATGTAGAGACACCCACGGTATTCCGTAACATGTTCCCCTACGATGAAGTACCTAAGGTTGCATTTAATGATCGAATTGTTCCTCATAACATGCCCAAAGAAATCTGGATTACAGATACTACCTTTAGAGACGGACAACAGTCAAGAGCACCTTATACAACCGAACAAATTGTAACAATTTATGATTATCTGCATAAACTTGGCGGACCGAATGGTATGATTCGTGCATCAGAGTTCTTCCTATATTCCAAAAAAGACAGAGATGCCGTATATAAATGTATGGAACGCGGATATCAGTTCCCCGAGATTACAAGCTGGATCAGAGCAAGCAAGCAGGATTTTCAACTTGTCAAAGATCTTGGCATGAAAGAAACAGGTATTCTGGTAAGTTGCAGTGACTATCATATATTCTATAAGTTAAAAATGAACCGACGTAAAGCGATGGAACATTATTTAACGATTGTGAAGGAATGTTTGGAAACCGGTAT
>JAZLHG010000364.1:0-3365 GCA_045616705.1 Lachnospiraceae bacterium
TAATTGCATCAAATAAATAATCGACTGCTTCTGTATGAATCTTCGGGTTCATTAAATCTGCACTCCTAATTTCTCAAATAATTTCTTAAGTGAGTTATTCTCAAGAATAAATAAAACATTAGATGTAATCTTCTCAGTTCCAATAATATACTCTTCATCGATAACAAGAATCTTCTCGCTAGCATTGCCAAAACGTGAAAAAGGAATCTTAAGAAGTTCTCCCACAGTAGAACAGGACTGTACAGGAGCTCCGATATTCACAAACAAGCCTGTAAGAGTGGCAATAGAATTGGCATAAGCGCCGGATGTAATATTACCCATTTCGTTCAGTACAGATGTATCCATATCATCAAGCTGATCTAGGGATTCTAAAGTCTTCGCATAAAAGGTATTAATAATACGCTCTGCAAAAGGCTTCTTCACTACATGAAACATAAGACCTTCCAAGTCCTCGTTCACTTCTATTTCAATTCCCAGAATGATATCTGATGAACCGCCTAAATAGTCAGAGGTGGAGTCATAGTCGAGAATCTTAACGCTGGGCACTGACATATCAACAGTGGTACCCAATAATACGGATAACGCTGTGCATGCATTGCCTGCACCAATATTACCGATTTCACGCATGACATCTATCTGCATTTCATTTAAGTTATCGCAGTTGCTCATTAGATGCCTCCAAATAACATTTTAACACAGTAAATTTCTACAGTATGAGTGTAACATTTCGCCGGCTATTTTTCAACACGAATATTTTGTTCTGCAAGTTCATTTAACTGTCTTGCACGACGCTCCTTAACTTCTTGTGGAATTTCGGAAATATCCCCTGCCCGTTTCAGTGCTTCCCTGGTAAGAATCGGGCCAACCAACTCATAAATCAACACCGCAAACAGTACAATATTTCGAATTAGTGTGCCATCTTCGCCGAGCTTCTGCGCGGTCACACACATACCCAGCGCAACACCTGCCTGTGGAAGCAGTGTAATTCCCAGATTGTCTACAACATTCTTGGAACACTTCACAGCCTTGGCAGAAATATATGCACCGTAATATTTACCAAGAGATCTGGTGAGAATATAAATCATACCCACAAGAATCAGCATGGCATTACCGAACACTTCCAGTCTTAACGCAGCACCGCTTAGAACGAAAAAAATAGCAAGCACCGGACTTGACCACTTATCAGAACGAGTCATGATGTCTTCCGATAACGGACAAATATTACAAAATACCGTTCCAAGCATCATGCAGGTAAGCAGTGATGAGAATCCGATTGTTACAGGACCCACTTCAAATGATACACTGGTTAATGCTACTGTAAGAAATACAAACGAAATAGTCATAGACAAACGGTTGGTATTGGATCTGAACAGTTTCTCAAGCTGAGTCAGCACATAACCGCATACAGCACCAAGAAGCAATGAACATGCAATTTCGATTAATGGATCCGCAATAATTGCAACCAGGCTCATACTTCCGCTAATCATAACCTTAGCAATACCGAAAGAGATTGCAAACAGGATTAAGCCAACCGCGTCATCCAGTGCAACAATCGGAAGCAGCAAATTGGTCAATTCACCCTTGGCCTTAAACTGTCTTACTACCATAAGAGTTGCGGCAGGTGCTGTTGCAGATGCAATTGCACCGAGCGTAATTGCTGCCGGAACCGACAATAAATCGGGACGGGCCATATGGAATAAATACAATGCACCATCAACAACAATCGTCGCCATCACTGCCTGAAATACACCGATTACAGTGGCCTGCTTACCGGTCTTCTTAAGCGCGCTTAATCTAAATTCACTACCAATGGAGAAAGCAATGAATCCCATTGCAACCTGACTGATACTGTCGTATTTCGCAACCTCTTCGTAGCTACTGAAACCCACATTACCGGTACCCAATCGTCCAAGCACAAACGGTCCGATAATAACACCGGCCACTAAGAATGCTGTAACATCAGGCAGGTTCCACTTCTTAAAAATTCTTGTCATTAACAGGCCAGCTAAAAGGGCAATGGCCAGATTCAATAATAGAGACATTCTCATACTCTTCTTTCTATTTTTATATTGACATCGAGTCTATATATACTCGGATTTGGTGGGAAAGTCAAGGCAAAAACAGTCCGTTATTTGATAACGGACTGTCTTCTGTTCTTCTTACTGATATATAAATTTCGATCGGCCTCGTTCAGTTCATCCTGAATAGCCACGTTCTTATTAAATACAAAGGTTTTGCAACCGATTGAACACTCCACATAATATGGTTTGTCAGACTTATCATTATGGACCCGAAGTGCCTCTGCAATACCATTCATATAATATTCGCCACTTTGTTCTTCGTTACAGAGGCAAACAGCTACAAACTCGTCTCCGCCAAGCCTACCAAGTACGTTATCACTTCCTACCACATCACGTACGGCAGTCGCTATGGTCTTAATCGCATAATCCCCTTCTCCATGGCCGAAATGGTCGTTAATTTCCTTCAGATGATCAAGGTCACAGAACAGAACTACCGCCGATGCCCCTTCGTTCTCATTTCGGAGTTCTACTGCCTTCTCTATAAAGCCCCTTCTGTTCAAGCATCCGGTAAGGACATCATACTCCGATACAAATCGAAGCATACTGTTCTTCTCTTCTACCTCCTGCACCATTGCCACCAGATTCTTCTGTGCTTCCTGCTGCGCTCTGCTCAGCTCGTAATACTTCAGAGCAGTACCCATCTGTACACTTGCATTAAACATAGCAAATACATCCTGTGGCAACGCTTCGAATACCAGAAGCCCATACTGCACTACATCCGCATAAAGAGGTGTCAGTACAATATTAAATGCTGAACCGTCTTCATGATTTACAAACTGGCCAAACCCCATATCCTTGGTCATCACCGGACGTTCATCGTGATTATATGCTTCCATCACCCCATTTTCTGTAGCAAGTGCAGATAAATAGAGCTCCTCGGGACATTTCCACTGCCCTTCGCCTCTGCAGACAAATGGTTCCCTTAGGGTAAATACATAAGTATTGCTTGCATTCAGATTGCTCATTTTACGCATAGCATTTAAGTACATATCCATTTCGGAAAGAACATGTCCTGCCATAACTCTGGCAATCATAGCCATAAACCAGGTATCAACCTTAAATCGATTTAACGCTTCATTTGCAGAACTATATACGAAGTTCTGCAAATACTTCATACCTTCTACCATAATCTCAGTCAGAAGAATCTCGTCACTGTGATTCTCTGATTGACGAATCAACTCGGTTAAGTATTCTGAGAATACCGATGCAACAGCGGTTGGAGATATGTAATCGGCATAAGGGCCTGTTAACAAACCTCTCAGCTGTTCAATAACCTGTTTAGAT
>JAZLHG010000365.1:0-6968 GCA_045616705.1 Lachnospiraceae bacterium
CTTCTTCTCACCCTCCGGGAAATTAATACGCTCTTCCTCTACAACCACCGGGCGATGAATCACACGGGTATTAATATTTACCACGTATTCCCCAAGGAATCCGATAAAAAACAATTGAATGGAACCGAGAAGGAATACACCAATCATCATCGGTGCATAACCGGCCGTGAAGCTGTTCCAGTACATTAACTTCAATACCAGATATACGATGGCAATAATCAGGCTGACAATTCCTGCAAGAAATCCCATAAAAGTTGCCAATCTAAGACCCACCTTGGTATAGCTGGTAAAGCTGAGCATTGCAGCATCGTAGAGACTTAAGAAGTTGTTGGAACTCTTGCCGGCTCTACGTTTCTCCTGCTCATATTCCACTTCTGTCATATTGAAGCCTTCGCCATACTCAGCAACAATACCGCGAAGGAACGGAATGGGGTCATCCAGTTCTCTAAGCAGGGATACAAAAGTCTTATCATAAAGTCCATATCCACTAAAGTGTTCAATCATCTTCACGTTGGACATGTTACGAATGGTCTTGTAATAGCAGGTACGAAGAAAATAAATAAATCCGTTCTCCTTGCTGCTGGTCTTAATTCCGCTGACAATCTTGTGGCCCTTCTCCCATTCATGCACCAACTTGGGAATCAGGCTGACAGGATCCTGGAAGTCTGCTGCGATAGAAATGGTGCAGTCACCACTGGTCTGGCAGATTCCGTAGAACGGAGAGTTAAACTGGCCGAAATTGGTCACATTCAGAATCGACTTAATCTTGGGATTCTGTTTGCACAGCATCCGGAGTACATCTCTGGTTCCGTCAGTAGAACAGTTATCAATAAACAGAATCTCATAATCGTATTCAGGCAGGTTATTTGTTACCTCATCGATAACTGCCTTACTGATTGCTTCTGCGTTATCCACTTCATTGAATGTGGGAATCATAAAACTAATGGTTTTCATTCCGATACCTCTTTTATACGCACTATTAATAGAATACAACTTTTCTGCCCAAATTACAAATTATTGTGCCTTCTCAAGCTGCATCTGCGTATCAATCCAGCTGGCTCTGGTCTTGAAAAATTCGTAATATCCCGCTACCCTTTCTTCGTAAGAATCTCCGTAGCGAATCTCCAGTGCCGGCCAATCACTTCGCCATCTTCTGTAATTCATGCTGCCATCTACACTCATATCCTGACCACGGGCCTCAAATCGGTCCACTGCATCAAACATGGCTTCTCTTACACCACCGTTAAAATAAGCGTCCGCAACAGCTACCCTAAAGTCTTCCCGTTGAAACAGCGTCTTATACCAACTGAGATTACGAATCTTAAATCCCTCCGGCGTGGTGAAATCACTGATTCCCTTCTCGCCGTTAAGGCCAATGGATAAATCCATATCCCACAAAGGTCCCATATAGAACTTACCGGTATCCTTACGGTAATAGGAATAGGTCGAACGAAATGCAGCATCATAATTCATGCTGATTTCCTGTGCCCAGTAATATTTCACCATGGAATCCAGATCACAAATATCTGTATAAGAATCATCCTCCGGATTCTCAATGGCGGTAATAAACTGCTGCACTAATTCATTGGCACTGTTCTTACGCTCTTCTGACGCATTGTCGGGCCATTCCAGATTCGCATATGGCTCGGAATAATCCGATCCATCATCGAACCAGGTTACGGAATCATAAAATAACGGCTGTTCTGCATTAGAGCCGCCCCAGTTCACCAAAAAGTCTCCATTTTTAAGGTTTATACGGTCTTTCGCCACATTGACCTTATCGGTCAACAGATATACTCCCTGATATTCTCCGTCTATATAAAGGGTTACCTGCTGGGTATCCGGTTCATATGCAATACCCATATCCGAAGCCATCTGCAGAAATACTTCATTCTTCAGAAGAGATTTATCCTGTGAGTTACTGATTAGATTCCAGCGTTTATGCTTACCCATATTCAGCACATAGGTCGACTTCTCAAATACAACGGTAAAAGATTTCTTAGGAGAAAACTCCCAGGTCGTATTGCCACGGCCTCTAAGGGTGATACTTCCCGGTATCTTCTTGGATGAATCCTTGCTGACTACCTTTTCAATCCAATGGTTACGATTGGCAAGAGACTTGTCAGCACTCAGGGTCAGATCACCGTAACACTCCACAGACTTATCGGAAGAAATCAGATCTGTAAATGTTGGGGAGTCACTACGAATGGTAATGGCAACAATGGGCAGCTTGGTCTCGATTACATGAAGTCTTCGAAGGCCGATTTCATATACATCCTCTTCATTCCTGTTAATCTCCAGGCGGTTTAACAGATTCCCCTGCGCATCAACAGAGTAAACTGTCAGCATCGAAGAAGCGTCAGCCGGAATAATCAGATACTGATTCAACTCATCCTCGTTAAAAATCGTGGCCTTAATATCCGTGCTTAAACCTCTGTTCTCATCCTTGGGAAGCACAAAGCGAATATTGGGCGTAACGTCCATCTCATCCACCGTCATATTAGCTGTTGACTTACTCAGTCGACGATATGCACTTTTCTCACAATACAGAATTCCCGCCAATGCCAGCACAGAAAGGGCAAGTAGCAGAATCATCTTCCTTCTGTTGTTCATTAATGCATTTCCTCATACATACGAATTGCATATCCATCCGTCATTCCGGAGATATAATCCGTTACCAGAAGAAGTCTCAAATATAACCTCTCTGCTTCTGACTTACCCTTGGAATTGGAATGGTACACTCTCATATAATTCTCACTCATTAACATGACCGTCTTCTCATCTACAGAAGACTTCTTCTCCTCCCAGTACTTGGTATCGTAATACAGAAAGCCTGTGACGAATCTGCTGAGAAGGAAATCAAATACACAGTCAGCCTTAACCTCCAGCTTCAGAATCGGCTTAGAGATAAACGCATATCGATACGCAATATCCTGAAGGGACTTCAGAAGAATATAGAGCGAACTGTCCTCAAGGAGTTCATGGCAGTAGGTTCCCTCCATAATCTCATCCTAGTGATTCATAAATCCATCTGTACATGCGGTCAGGAACGCTCCCTGCACCGTAATCACCCAGTTCTGTACGCCATACAGATAAGGATTATCATATCCGTTTTCAATGGCGCGTTTATAAAGTACTTCTAATCTGTTTAGTAGACCCTTCACCTTAGAATCCACACCCTTTTTAAGGCAAGACTCTCTCAGTTCACTAAGAAGGGTAGGATAGTCAATCAGTCCCTTCTTCACCGCATCTTCTATATCAGCGGTGGTATATGCAATATCATCAGCTGCCTCCAGAAGGAACGTAAGCGGATGTCTGCTTCCGTTTGTTCCGGTAGAACTCTGGATATCCTGGAATAGCTTCTGGTCTCCATAGAAATAGCCCATCTTCTTTCGTCTGATGTCTCGATTCTCGTCATTCTCATCATAGGCAATTTCCAGAGAAGAGCCGGGATATTTAATGAGGGTTCCAAGAAGTGCCTTAGTTAAATTCATTCCTTTCTCATCTACCAGAAAATGAAGCTTACTAATCACACGAAGCGTCTGGGAATTACCCTCAAAATGAACAAAGTCACCATACATCTGAGGTGTCAGTACCTGAGACAGCGGCCTGTCCAAATACTGAATCTCATCCAGATTCTTGCGAAACCAGTCCTGGATTGCTTCTTCACCAAAATGACCAAAGGGCGGATTGCCGATATCATGTAGTAATCCTGCGCACTGAAGTACATCGGATATATCCATCTGGGTACGAAGGGTGAAATCCGGATCACGGTTCTCGGACAGAATACGCATGCCCACATTCTGGCCAAGAGACTTGGCAAAGGAAGACACCTCCAGAGAATGCGTCAGACGGGTTCTGATAAAATCACTCCGATCAAGAGGAAATACCTGGGTCTTATCCTGTAACCTACGAAAAGCAGCACTGGATATAATTCTATGGTAATCCTTCTCGAACTCTGTTCTTAAATCGTTACTATTCTGTTTTACCCTTCCTGTTCTGGGCCTTTCGGCACACATCAACTGATTCCAGTTCATTCTGTTCTCCATTTTATTCTTCCTCTACTACCCAGAAGTCAACCTGATAGGTTACATTACCTACCGATAAGGGCAGCGTATCTAATTTGTAATATCCGTTTGCGGATAATAATTCCTCATTCATTAAGAACCCGGTCTCATCCGTTGTGACCAATTGCAGTTCGTGGTTCTCTATTTGATTCCGTAGTTGCTCCTGATAACGAAGATGCATCTTCGCAATGTCGCCGGCATAAGGAAATAGATATTGACCAACTAGGTCATTCTCCCATTTTGCAAGGCCTTTGGCGCTTGCCACAGCTGTGTGACCGTTATCATATACGTTCTTACCAAGCTTCATTCCCATATAAGCCAGTTCCGGAACATAATATACATTCTGATTATGATTCTTTGTTTGATCCTGATTCTCATACTGAACAACGTATGCTTCTGCCTGTTGCCAGTTACGTACCTCCTCCGCAGACATTCTGTGCATAGGGAGTTTCTTGTAACCGAAAAACAAGCTGGCAAATACAAATGCCCCAAGAATCAGAATCTGAAGAGCAGTTTTACCCATACGGGAAATTCTGTCACTGTTCCACTTCTTCGGCCAATTCACAAAAGCCTCATCAAATAAGATGCAGGATGTAATCAGTATATAAGGCATCCATAACTGTAAATGATAGGTTAAATACGTTCCGTTGGATCTGCCCAATACGCAGAGCCACAACCCCTGTACAAGCACCTGAATCACACTAAGTCTGAGCAAGTTCTTTGTACTTGCATGCGCTTCTTCAACATCCTCCGATTCTTCCGCTTTCTCAGTTTTCTCTCTTTTCAAATCTGCATTACCATGTGCAGATTCCGACTTGGCATCAATAATTCGGTACAAACATCCCACAACAAGCATTCCCATAACCGGTGCAAAGGCAATACACACATCGGCAAACTGCTTCAATACATACAGTACAGGACCTGAATTAAAAGTTCCTGCCAGGAACAGTTTCGCTTCGGGTAACATACTCTGCCCAATCACTGTAGGAAGAGTTGCCGGTCGAACCTTAAACAATCTTGGCACGAAATTCAATCCCATTCCATTAATGAAATAAACGCTGTAGGTGAAATAAAGAGGCCATACAAGAGAAATCAACAGTACACTTGCAAGGCCTACGATGATGCAGGCAACCAAATATCGGAGTGCTTCCTTCCGATTTCTCATCCATTTATAAATCAGAATACTGGCTGCCACAGAAATATAGTATAGCTTGGTGTAAAACAGAAGCACCGTTAATAGAGCAATCAAAAAGGTTCTCAGATGACTATCTCTACCCAGCGCCAGCGAAAAAGTAAGGAGCGTGAGAAATACGCCCAGACTATTGGGTGTCGTTGATAAATAGCCAAATCTCCAGTGGCAGAACAATGTCAGTACGCCGCATAACACCGGAATTACGGTATTTGACATACGTTCATATAACAGTTTAAATACCAAAGCTCCGCTAAGAATCATGGATAGTAGTGCAACCAAATAATGCGCCAGCACCACGTTGCCATCGCAGAAGAAGGAAAACAGTGCGGCCACAGCGCTATTTAAGAAAGAATACTGATAGAGAACCGGTGGAACTGTTCTGGAAGAATCAAGAGATTTCAGAGTATAGGGATTATCCCCTGCAAGAAATGCCTTCGTTAACTGTACATCCGCAGCTTCTCTATACTCCCTCACATAGTCAAGGTTTGTAAGCATATTGGACGTGCATCTACACAAAAAGAACACCGCAAACAGAATCATTGCGATGGTCATCATCTGATCAATCAAATGTTGTTCTCGTAATTTACGCATCATTAACCGCGAAATTCTCCTTCGTGCTCAATCAGAGAAGCACTGTAAACACCTTCCGTATCAAGAACACTCTTCAGCAGAGACTGGGCATCCTTCGTGCACAGCTCATAAACCAAATCCACACCGTTTGCAGTCATATTACGGGACTTCACCTTGTAATATTCTGTAAGGCTGTTTACGGTATCCTTCAGTTTCTGTTCAGCGTCCAAATCAGAACTGCTTACAAATAACACGTTGGAACCCCGACTCTCAGGAATCAGTCTTAACAGAATAATTGCAATCGTTACACAGATTGCAACAATAAAAGCAATCTTATAAAGGCCGGTTCCACAGATAATACCGGTTCCGATGGACCAGAACAAGAACAGAAGATCCATAGGCTCCTTAATCGCCGTACGAAATCTTACAATAGATAACGCACCGACCATACCAAGGGAAATCACCAAACTGGATTGCATGGCAATGATAATGCCGCAGGTAACCAGTGAAATTGCCGCCATGGAAATATTGTAGTTCTTAGAATAAAAAGCATTCTTGGTAAGCAGACGATATACAATAAACAAATATACGGCCAACAAAAAGGCAATGCCCATAGCGATTAGAATCTCCGGTGTGGTAAGGCCATCTCCGGAAAAGCCCTGTAATAAGTTGTCTCTGATTGCCTGTTTGAATGTCATAATAATTCTCCTTATAAATTAATACCAAGGGTCTGTCTGGATTCGAAATATTTGGAAAAAGAAGTTCTCCTAAGAGACCCGATATTGATTAAATCTCTTAAAAAGTCAGGAAGAAATTCATCATACTTCACTTCAAGAATATGCATCCCACTATCAAGAATGGGACTTGCGGGCATATCCTTACAAAAAAAAGAATCATAAGCTGCACTTGCCGCAATATTCCGATCAAAAGTTACGCGAACATTACAGGGATTGAAGATATATGCGCTTCGCTCATATTCAACAACAGAAGCAGGTCTGAAGCCTTCTGCGCATACCTTCCCTGCGAACTTAAGGAACGCTTCACTTGGTTCTCCCTCTCCAATCATTTCGGGCAACGGTTTATGGTTCATTATAGCATAAAACTGGTCCTTAGACAAAGTAGCGGATTCCTTAGAAGTG
>JAZLHG010000366.1:0-3013 GCA_045616705.1 Lachnospiraceae bacterium
ATATTCTTCCAATAAGAATTTCGTGCGCAAGTTCCGTGTGGAAGCACAGTCAGCAGCAGGACTTATGCATCCGAACATTGTTAATGTATATGACGTTGGCGAAGAAGATGGCATGTACTATTTTGTCATGGAACTTGTTGAGGGAATTACCCTTAAGAATTACATTGAGAAGAAGATTCGCATTCAGGTAAGAGAGGCTATCAGTATTGCGATTCAGGTTTCAAGCGGTATTGAGGCAGCTCATAATAACGGAATCATTCACAGGGACATTAAGCCGCAGAACATTATTATTTCCAAGGATGGCAAAGTCAAGGTCGCTGATTTCGGCATTGCCCGTGCAGCATCATCAGATACCATTACAAGCCATGCAATGGGCTCGGTTCATTACACTTCTCCCGAGCAGGCCAGAGGCGGATATTCTGACTGCAAGTCGGACATCTACTCTATCGGTATTACGTTATTTGAGATGATCACGGGACGAGTTCCCTTTGACGGTGAGACTACCGTTGCCATAGCAATTAAGCATATTCAGGAAGAAATGCCATCACCCAGGATTTATGTGCCGGATGTTCCTGTTAGCGTTGAGCAGATTATCTATAAGTGTACTCAGAAGAATCCCGACAGACGTTATGCTAATGTTTCGGAACTGATTGCCGACCTTAAGCGTTCGCTTATAAGCCCTGATGAAAATTTCGTAGTGATTAGTCAGGCGGCAAGTGCTGAGGGAACAAAGGCTATTTCCGATGATGACAGACATAATATGCGTCAGCAGATGAGTGTTGAACAGGCACTTACCAATAATGGATATGTTCAGAATCCCTATGCGAATGTACCCAATCCTTACGGTGCACAGCCCAATTACCAGAATCAGTCTCAGAACCAGCAGCCGCAGCAGAATCAGTATGCTCAGCAGGGTCAGTACGCTTCGCAGAATCCGTATGACGAGCCCTTCGCCGATACGGAGGATCTTGAGCAGATTGATCTGTTCTCACCGAGAAGCCAGAGAGGACAGGCTATAGATTCGAACAAGGGAAACGGTGACCATGCGGTAAGGGATTTTGCAAAGCAGCCGGTTAATAATCAGCCCAAGAAGAACCGGATAAAGAATCAGCCGCAGCCTGTTAAGAAAGGTAACAAACCCGAAAAGGCACCTAAGATTAAAGATAAAGATTATTATGATGATTTTGAAGATGATGAAGATGTAGATCCCAGAATGGAGAAAGTCATGACTATTCTGCTTATTGTTGCAGCAGTAGTTATCGCGGTTGTTGCCATTGTTGTAATCGGAAATGTTCTTGGATTATTCGGCAAATCATCAGGTAAGGAAGATGACACCGCAATTGAAGCCGAATCAGGAATGACAGCTGTGCCCGATCTTGTTGGCAAGAGCTTTGATGAAGCTTCCAAATTACTTACAGACGCTAATCTGGTTGCTTCTGCAGAGAGATCCGAATCTGCTGAATATGATAAAGATTACATTATTTCACAGGATATAGAGCCCGGCACAATGGTCGAAGAGGGCACCAGTCTCAAGCTCGTAATCAGCTCCGGCAAGATTCAGGGCCTTTCCGTTCCCGATGTAGTCGGTAAATCTGAGGCCGAAGCCAAAGTAATTCTTGATAACGAAGGTTTTACAATGGCAGTAGAATATGTTCAGAGTGACTCGGTTCAGAAGGGGAATGTTATTTCACAGAGCCCTCTTGGTGCAACAATTGCGCCCAAAGGAAGTGCTATTAATGTCAAAATCAGCGGAGACGGCAGTCCCGTAGAAGGCGGAAGCACTGAAGGCAATACCGGTGACGGTTCACAGGAACTGTTTAAATCCAAGGTTCCCGACCTTGTCGGCAAGGATGAGACTACTGCAAAGTCAATGCTCACGACGGCAGGCCTTAACTGGGGAACAATTACGGAAGAACATAATGAGTCGGTAGCGGCAGGACTTGTATTATCCCAGTCGGTAGCATCTGAGACCGAAGTGGACAGAGGAACAGCGGTTGACATAATTATTAGCCTTGGACCTTCTTCATATACATGTCGCGCCGAAGTTCAGGCTCCTGCGGATTATTTTGTAACCACTGAAGCGGTTATTATTATTACGGATGTAACCAATGCGGAGGTTGGAAGATTCACAACCAACACATTCCCATATACCGTCAGCCAGACCGGAATTCCGTCATCGGCAGGTTTTATCACGATACAGTACCAGGGTGTTGATGAACAATGGCATACTACATCCCCTGTTGCGGTAGCTTTCACACAGGAGTAGTAAATGCAGGGACGTATAGTTAAGGGAATTGCAGGTTTCTATTACGTACATGTGGCTGACCTTGGTGTATTCGAGTGTAAGGCCAAAGGAATATTTCGAAAAGACAGGCAGAAACCCTTAGTAGGGGACTACGTAACATTAGATATACTAAGTGAGCAGGAAATGGAGGGCAATATCACCGATATTTTGCCGCGTAAGAACGAACTCATACGTCCTCAGGTGGCAAATGTTGACCAGACACTGCTCATTTTTGCGCTTACATCTCCGGTGCCGAACTTCCAGCTTCTTGATAAGCTGATGCTTCAGTACATTAAACAGGATATACATATTATTCTCTGCTTTAACAAAGAGGATCTGGTAAGCAGTGAAGATGTTGATTTTGTTAAGAATATCTATGCACTGAGCGGATGCAGCGTTATTATAACTTCTGCCGCAACAGGCGAAGGAATTGCGGAACTGAAGGATATGCTTCTTGGCAAAACAACTACGGTTGCAGGCCCTTCCGGTGTCGGTAAATCTTCAATAGTTAACAGCCTTCAGGGCAATGTTTACATGGAAACCGGAGAGATTAGCAGGAAGCTTGAGAGAGGTAAGCATACAACCAGACATTCAGAGATAATTCCCATTGGTGAGGGTACCTATATCATGGATACCCCGGGTTTTACCTCGTATGATATTATAGATATGGAAGCAGAGAATTTAGCAGATTACTATCCCGAGTTCACTAGTTATGTAAACTGCAGATTT
>JAZLHG010000367.1:0-4309 GCA_045616705.1 Lachnospiraceae bacterium
CTTGCGGAAGCGGCAAGAAGTATAAGCAGTGCTGCATGAGAAAGTAATTTAGGTTAGTACATTTTGGAATGAAGAAATAGAGGATATCATCATGAAGATTACATTAAAAGACGGTTCATTTAAAGAGTATGATCAGGCTATGAGCGTACTGGATATCGCTAAGGATATCAGTGAAGGATTGGCAAGAAATGCCTGTGCAGGTGAAGTGAACGGTGAGCGTGTTGACTTAAGAACAGTTGTTGACACTGACTGTACATTGAGCATTCTTACTTTCGCCGACAAGGGCGGCGCAGATGCATTCCGTCATACAACAAGCCATATCATGGCTCAGGCAATTAAGCATTTATATCCCGAAGCGAAGCTTGCAATCGGACCTTCCATTGATGATGGATTCTATTACGATGTTGATTTTGCGGAGCCCATCAATGAGGAAGCATTCCCTGCAATTGAAGCAGAGATGAAGAAGATTGTGAAGGAAGATATTCCGCTTGAATACTTCACCCTTCCCAGAGATGAAGCCATTAAGTTTATGGAAGAGAAGGAAGAGCCTTATAAGGTTGAGCTGATTCAGGATCTTCCTGAGGATGCGATTATCAGCTTCTACAAGCAGGGCGATTTCACCGATCTGTGTGCCGGACCTCATCTGATGAGCACGAAGCCCGTTAAGGCCGTGAAGCTCACCAAGATTGCAGGTGCTTACTGGAGAGGCGATGAGCATAATAAGATGCTTACCAGAATTTACGGTACCTCCTTCACCAAGGCGGCAGATTTAGAAGAATACATTACCAGACTGGAAGAGGCTAAGAAGAGAGACCATCGTAAGATCGGTAAGGAACTTCAGCTGTTTATGATGACAGATGAAGGCCCCGGATTCCCCTTCTTCCTGCCTAAGGGAATGACACTGAAGAACATCCTTCTTGATTACTGGAGAGAGATTCATCAGAGAGATGGTTATGTGGAGATTTCTACACCCATTATGCTGAATCAGCAGTTATGGCTTACCAGTGGTCACTGGGATCATTACAAAGATAATATGTATACCACCACAATTGATGAAGAGACGTTCTGCGTGAAGCCCATGAACTGTCCCGGTGGTATGCTGGTATATAAGTCACAGCCCCATTCTTACAGAGACCTTCCCATCCGTATGGGTGAGATTCGCTTGGTTCACCGTCATGAGAAGTCAGGTGCCCTTCAGGCCTTGATGCGTGTTCGTTGTTTTAACCAGGACGATGCACATATCTTCATGATGCCTGAGCAGATTACAGATGAGATTAAGGGTGTTGTTGCACTGATCGATGAGGTATATCAGTTATTTGGATTCAAGTATCATGTGGAACTGTCCACAAGACCTGAAGATTCCATGGGTAGCGATGAAGATTGGGAGATGGCTACAAATGGTCTTAAGAATGCGCTGGATGAATTACAGCTTGATTATGTGATTAACGAAGGCGATGGTGCATTCTACGGACCGAAGATTGACTTCCATCTTGAGGATGCAATCGGTCGTACCTGGCAGTGCGGAACCATTCAGCTTGATTTCCAGCTGCCCCAGAGATTTGAAGCAGAGTATATGGGCGCTGATGGCGAGAAGCATCGTCCCATCATGATTCATCGTGTATGCTTCGGCTCTATTGAGCGTTTTATCGGTATCTTAATCGAGCATTTTGCAGGTAAGTTCCCTGTATGGTTAGCGCCTGTTCAGGTTAAGGTATTACCCATTTCCGATAAGTATTTTGATTATAGTAGTGAGGTTCTTAACAAGTTAAAGGCTGCAGGTATCAGAGCCGAAATTGATACCCGTACCGAGAAGATCGGATATAAGATCCGTGAAGCAAGACTTGAGAGAGTTCCTTATATGTTGGTATTAGGACAGAAAGAAGAGGAGTCAGGCCAGATTGCAGTACGTAGCCGTTTCTTAGGCGATGAGGGTGCAAGAGATCTTGACGGATTCATCAAACAGATTCAGGAAGAGACTGCTTCTCGCGTGATTCGGGAAGAATTAAATGAAGAAACTGATAGGAAGTAGAGATTTCTATAAACGTGTGTTGGCGATTTCCTTACCGATTATGTTACAGAACGGTATTACCAATTTCGTCAACATGCTGGATAACATCATGGTAGGACGTGTAGGAACAGAGCAGATGTCCGGCGTGTCTATCGTGAACCAGTTGATTTTTATATTTAACTTATGTATTTTCGGCGCCATTTCAGGCGCCGGAATTTTTACTGCTCAGTTTTATGGGCAGAAGAATATGAAGGGTGTTCGTGACACCTTCCGTTTTAAGGTATTATTGTGCGGACTCTTGTCTACCATCGCAATTATTGCGCTGTTGACATTCCAAGTTCCGCTGATTAGTCTGTATCTCCATGATGGTTCTGCTACAGGAGACTTGATGGCTACACTCAGATATGGACAGGACTACTTATGGATTATGATGATTGGTCTGGTTCCTTTTGCCTTGGAGCAGTGCTATTCCTCAACCCTTCGTGAGACAGGAGAGACGGTAGTCCCCATGCGTGCCGGTGTGATTGCGGTATTTGTGAACCTGGTGCTGAATTATATTCTGATCTATGGTAGGCTCGGGGCACCCGTTCTTGGTGTGCAGGGTGCAGCCATTGCAACCGTAATCTCCAGATTCATTCAGTGCGGTATTGTTGCGGTATGGGCGCATAAGAATACAGAGAAACTGCCTTATATGGTAGAGGCTTATAAAAGGCTGTTCATCCCATGGAATCTTGCCCGTAAGATTATTATTCTGGGATTCCCGCTGCTACTGAATGAGACATTGTGGGCAGCAGGAATTGCTACTCAGAATCAGTGCTATTCCATTCGAGGGCTGTCAGTTGTAGCCGCTATGAATATTACCTCTACCATTGTGAATGTGTTCAACATTGTATTTATTGCACTGGGTGACTCTGTGGCAATCATTGTTGGTCAACAGCTTGGTGCAGGAGATCATGAAGAAGCAAGACAGTCAGCATATAAGATTATTACTTTCTCGGTAAGTGCATGCTTTGTAATGGGAACGATTCTGTTCTTCGTAGGACCTATGTTCCCCAATATCTACAACACATCCGATGAGGTGAAGCAGCTTGCGGCAAGCTTTATCCGTTGCGGGGCGGCATGTAGGCCTCTTCACGGATATCTGCATGCTACTTATTTCACTTTAAGATCAGGTGGTAAGACGGTGATTACGTTCCTGTTCGACTCCTGCTTCTTATGGGTGATTGCAGTACCCTTAGCATTTGTTCTGACCAGATATACAACAATGAACATTGTATGGGTATATCTGTGCTGCTTATTAATTGAAACAGTGAAGATTGTAATTGGTACGATTATGCTTCGGAGCGGTGTATGGATGAATACACTGGTAGAAGAGGCGTAATGGTACAGAATGTATAAAGAAAAGGAGAAATATGATGTCTAACCCTATTGTTACATTTACCATGGAAGACGGTGGCGTATTTAAGGCTGAACTGTATCCTGAAATCGCACCGCAGTCAGTAAACAACTTCGTATCACTTGTCGGTAAGGGATTCTATGACGGCCTTATTTTCCATAGAGTGATTCCCGGATTTATGATTCAGGGCGGAGATCCTGAAGGCACGGGTATGGGTGGTCCCGGCTATTCCATCAAGGGTGAGTTCACAAGTAATGGCTTCCAGAATGATCTGAAGCATGACAAAGGTGTCTTATCTATGGCTAGAAGCATGAGACCCAATTCAGCAGGTTCTCAGTTCTTTGTTATGCATGAGAAGTCCCCTCATTTAGATGGTGACTATGCTGCTTTTGGTAAGGTAATCGAAGGTCAGGAAGTGGTAGATGCAATTGCAACTGTTGCAACAGATTGGAATGACAGACCCAGAGCAGATCAGGTTATGAAGAGTGTTACGGTTGAGACCTTCGGAGTGGAGTATCCGGAACCTGAGAAAATGTAAGTTAGCCTGTGCTAAATTCATGGTTGACTTTACTTTGGTGATGTGCTAATCTGTTAAAAACTAAATAGAGACTAAACTGTTGATTAAGAGTAGTAGGTATTCATTTAAGTTGATAGAGAGTCATGGACGGTGGAAGCATGATAGCCGGTGGATATTGAATGGACTTATGAAGGTGGTAGGAACGGCTTCGGCCTAGTAATGACCAACGGAGGCTCCCCGTTATAGGAGAAGATGCATGTTAGTGCATTATTGAGATACACCGAATAGGTGTGAAGTAAGGTGGCACCGCGATGATTCGCCCTTACAATCGAAGGATTGTAAGGGCTTTTTTATTACTACTTTTCAATCCAAAACTTTATTACACGTT
>JAZLHG010000368.1:0-4494 GCA_045616705.1 Lachnospiraceae bacterium
AATGAATGTGCCCCGTTAATTATTAAACCGGCTTCTATTCATGGTGTTACTTTTAATAGTCCGATTGCATCCGCACAAGTGAAATCTGCTGTGCTTCTTGCCGGATTATACGGTGATTCCGTTACTGAAATATATGAACCCTATCAATCCAAGAATTATACAGAGTTAATGTTAAAAGCATTTGGGGTAAATGTGATTAGTGAATGTAATCATGTAACCCTTACTCCTTCATTAAGGTTAAATCCGATTGAATTAACAGTGCCCGGAGATATATCTTCTGCTGCTTACTTAATTACTGCAGCATTAATTACCAAGAATTCTGAAATAGCAATTCGTGGTATTGGTATGAATCCCAGCAGAAATGGATTTTTTGATGTTATTTTATCTATGGGTGCCGATATTGATATATCCAATGCCAAGCCCGGACTGGAGCCGACTTGTGATATTGTTGCTAAGTCCTCTAAACTACATGGAATTACGCTGGAAGGCGAAATTATCGGAAGAACTTTAGATGAAATTCCAATACTTGCAGTTCTTGCATGCTATGCAGAGGGTACAACCATCATTCGAGATGCAGGTGAATTGAAGGCAAAAGAATTTAACAGAATTGAGATTATGGTAGAAAATTTGACGAAAATGGGTGCGCACATTACTGCCACTGAGGATGGTATGATTATTGAAGGCGGTCATCCATTACACGGTACGATAATAGGATCACGTTACGACCATCGTATTGCTATGTCCATGGCAATTGCAGCTCTTGGCGCAGAAGGTAAAACCGAAATTATCGGTAGCGAGTGCGTAAACGTATCCTATCCGGGTTTCTATGATGATTTACGGTCTTTATTTTGAATATAAATATGATTTGTTATAACAACCTGGGTGTCTGTTAAATAATAAAAAGGCTTTACATTCAACTGAATGTAAAGCCCTTTATTAATCTTGATTATTTCTTAATCAGTAAGGATTTACCTGTCATTTCTTTAGGCTGTTCCATACCCATTACTTCAATTAATGTAGGAACAATGTCAGCAAGACATCCGCCTTCGCGAAGTGTATAAGCAGGATCATAGTTATAAAGGATAAAAGGAACCGGGTTCGTGGTATGAGCAGTAAAGGGAGTTCCGTCAACATAGTCGATTAACTGCTCTGCATTTCCATGGTCTGCACAGATAAACATTACACCATCCATTTCTTTAACGGCTTCTGCTGCTCTGCCTACACATTCATCGACTGCTTCAACAGCCTTGATTGCAGCTTCTTCAACACCGGTATGACCAACCATATCAGGATTAGCAAAGTTAATAATAATAACATCATACTTATCGGACTTAATAGCCTTCACTAAATTGTCACATACTTCATATGCACTCATTTCAGGCTTAAGATCATAGGTAGCAACTTTAGGAGATTTCACAAGGATTCTGTCTTCGCCTTCGTTAGGTTCTTCAACACCGCCATTGAAGAAGAATGTAACATGAGCATACTTCTCTGTTTCAGCAATTCTGGCTTGCTTCATATTGTTAGCTGCAAGCCACTCACCAAATGTATTGGTGACAGAAATCTTCTCAAATGCAACCACCTTGTTCTCGATTAAAGGATCGTAATTTGAGAAACATACATAGACAATATCTAACTTCTTATCACGTTTAAAGGAACGGAAATCATCGTCACAGAATGCATGAGTAATCTCACGGGCACGGTCAGGTCTGAAATTGAAGAAAATAATAGAATCACCGTCATTAATGGTTCCAACAGGAACACCACCATTCACTATTACAGTGGGTTTAACAAATTCATCTGTCTCATCTCTGTCATAAGAAGAAATAACTGCTTCTTCCGCATTGGCTGCTGTAAGACCTTCACCCTTTGTAAGTGCTACATAAGCCAATTTCACACGATCATAGTTATTGTCTCGATCCATAGCATAATAACGTCCGTGAACAGAAGCAATTTCACCAACTCCAAGTTCGCGCATCTTGCTCTGTAACTGACGAATATAATCAATGCCGGACTTAGGCGGTGTATCTCTTCCATCAAGGAAACAGTGAACATAAACCTTAGTAAGTCCATTTCTCTTAGCAAGCTCTAACAGTCCATATAAATGTGTAATATGAGAATGAACACCACCATCTGATAACAAGCCGTATAAATGGAGTGCAGAATCTTTGCTCTTACAGTTCTCAATAGCGGATAATAATACTTTATTTGTGAAGAATGTCCCATCCTCAATTTCTTTGGTGATTCTGGTAAGTTCCTGATATACAATTCTTCCTGCACCCATATTCAGATGACCAACTTCAGAATTGCCCATCTGTCCATTGGGAAGTCCTACTGCCATTCCGCTTGCAAGACCTTTTACAAAGGGATAATCTTTCATGAGAGAATCCATGACAGGAGTTTTTGCTTCGTAAACTGCATTTGCTTTCTGGTTATCGTTTAATCCATAACCATCTAAAATCATTAATACGGTAGGTTTTTTACTCATAATAAATGCTCCTCTTTTGTTGTAATATGATGTTAATATTATTCAAATGCCGGCTTAAACTAAGCCGGCTTTTTTTGCTTCATCAAATAAATCGTAAATTTCAATTTTGCAGGAATCATGCTCTGTCATACCTACAAATGTACCACCATAAACATTTTCACCGTTCTGAACATCACAACGAATAATATTCACAAATGTATGAATAACTTCTTTGGTCCAAATTTCAAGTTCTGCTTCATAAATAGAATTCAGTTCAAGGGGCTGATCACACTTGAAACCAACACCTGACTTAGAAATATCAATTACAGAAACAGGAATTAAATCATGCTTCCCACTATCAATGCGGTTCATAATTAAATGTGCTTCAAGAATCAATCTTTTAGCTTTTCTCTTCTCTTCCATATCCTATACCCCTTTCTCTATGTAACACCTTTTATTATCATATAATAATTTATATTGATTCACAAGAACAAATTAGAATAAGGCAGAGTCTGTAATAAAACAGGCATCTCCGAAAGAAAAAAATCTATATTTTTCATCAACAGCATGATGATAAGCATTTAGAATTTGTTCCCTTCCGGCTAATGCAGATACCAGCATTAACAGTGTGGATTCCGGAAGATGGAAATTTGTAATCAGGCAATCAAGCACTTTGAATTGGTATCCGGGATAGATAAAAATACTGGTATCACCGGAACAGGGGTGAAGTATCCCATTTTCGTCAGCCGCGCTTTCAATTGTTCTGCAACTGGTAGTTCCGACACAAATCACTCGATGTCCCTCTTCATGGGTCTTGTTAATGATATCAGCAGCTTCTTCTGTAATCTCATAATACTCAGTGTGCATCTTGTGCTCATGTACATTTTCTACTTTGACCGGACGGAATGTTCCAAGTCCTACATGTAATGTAACATAGGCAAGTTTAATGCCTTTGATTGTTAACTTTTCTAATAAGTCTTCAGTGAAATGTAATCCTGCAGTAGGAGCCGCTGCACTTCCTTCCCACTTGGCATATACGGTTTGATATCTGTTTTTGTCTTGAAGTTTATGTGTAATATAAGGAGGAAGAGGCATCTCACCCAATCGCTCCAAGACTTCTTCAAATATTCCCTCATATTCGAATTGAACCAACCGATTACCATCCTCTACAACTTCCAGAATTTCAGCTCTAAGCAGGCCTTCACCAAATATAACGCGAGCACCCGGACGTAATTTCTTGCCGGGACGGACCAGAGTCTCCCATATATCATGCTCTCTACGTTTTAACAAAAAGATTTCAACACTTGCACCGGTATCCTCTTTCTGACCAAGCAAACGAGCAGGGATTACTTTTGTATTATTAAGTACCAGACAATCTCCGGGATTTAGATAATCGCAAATATCAGTAAAATGTTTGTCAGATATTTCACCCGTATTTTTGTTAATGATAAGGAGTCTGGAAGATGAACGGTCCTCCAAAGGATCCTGCGCAATCAGTTCCTTTGGAAGATCGAAATAATAATCTGAAGTTTTAAGTCCGATTGTATTACTGTCTAAGTTCAATTCCTAACTGCTCCAATCCATTCAGAATCTTCTTCATGGCAGCATTTACATCATTTTCTTCAAGAGTTCTATCTTTGGCACGGAAACTGATGGAGTAAGCAACAGATTTAAATCCTTCCTTAATCTGTTCACCTTCATAAATGTCAAATAATTTATAACTCTCAAGAATCTTACCGCCGCGCTGTGCAATTACTGCTTCAATCTGGCCAACCAGAATCTCTTTTGGAACTACCATGCTGATGTCACGGTTTACGGAAGGGTATTTAGCAATACCTTCAAACTTACGATCGAACGTAGCAAAAGGCTCAACAGAAGGCATATCCAGAACTGCAATATATACACGGCCCTTCATATCGTAGTTTCCAACTACCTCAGGATGTACCTCACCCAGGAAACCAACATTTACATTGTTATAAATAATATTGGCCTGTCTTCCGGGATGGAGGAATGAATAACACTGTCTC
>JAZLHG010000369.1:0-2354 GCA_045616705.1 Lachnospiraceae bacterium
CTTTCCCTGTTTACTATCATTCCAAGAACACAGGTCATAACACGACCGATGGCAATTGCAGTATAACTGCTTGTTCCGGCAGCATCGTTTAATAAACGTCCGTATTTAAGAGACAGTACTCTTGAGAAATTAATACCAAGGCTATAATCCTCTATGGTACGCATGACTCCGGATCTGCCAAGCAGCTTGTAATCATCCATAGGGCGCGCTTCCCTAAGACCTCGAAGTATTTCTTCGTCTGTCTGTGAGTCTATCCACACACGAAGTTCTTCCATGCCCTCTCTTACGCCGCCATAATGACGGATGTTTTCTTCAATGGTTTGTCCTTCTTTTCCGGAGTCTCCTGCCCAATATACACGGTCAATATCTTCTCTGTGAAGAAGACTGTTAACAACCGCATATTGCTCTTTGGCGGATTCTACCACCCCGTATAAATAATCTTTGGGAAGAAACGGCAGATCTTCTAAACGCCAGGATTTGTATTTAATATCATAACTTTCAGGATATACCATCTGAACCAGATGACCAAAACACCATGAAATTACATATTGATCATTTTCAATATAACCATTTCGATTGCCTTTAACATTAAGTACAGACGCGTAGTCTCTGGCAACCGATGGTTTCTCGGTTATTATTAAACTTTTACCCAATTTATAATCCTTCCTTTGCTGATAGACACGAAAGGTTTATTCGTCAACTACAATTGGTATTACATCAAGTCGTGGTCTATTAGAATAATATCAGAGCGATGCTCTGCTTCTTTTTTCAGTTTTTCTTCAAAAGAATTTTGAGAGAATAAATAAAGCATATCACAATTTACCTTTGCTTGAGATAAGCAGTAATTATTCCATTCATAGTCGCCAAATGACATTTTGGACTTCTCAAAGTTACAGAGTCCAACCAAGAAGTGGCCATGATCATCTGAGGCAATAATATCAATATTTCCTACTTTACCGTACCAGGTACCAATCTGTGTGATTTTAAAATCCAAATGTCCGGCAGCTGATTCTCGGAGTAAGTATTCCTTGCAGATTTCCACATAGGTAAACGCTGCAAAGGTTCTAAGTTGGTTCTCTATATATTTTCGATAGAATTTCTCCGCACCAAGCATCATTAGCTTACTAAAATGGGGATACACAAAACAATACCAGAACAGCGTAAAAGGATCGTTAATTCTATAGATACCTTTCTGTGTATGGTCTTTACCGGGGGTATCAAAGGATTCCATTTTACCTGCAATGTTTAACCCGGACAGATTTTTCAGATATACACTGATTTTGGCGCGGTCAAAACCAGTTAATTTATATAAATCATTCAGTTTCTTTTTACCGCTTGCAAGAGCTTCCAAAATCGTGTTATAAACGGCATGTTCTCTTAACTCATTAGGAAGAATATGGATTCCCTTTTCATAGAAATAACTTCCGGGAGTTAATATATTTTTGCAGATATTATCCGCAAGGGACAATTCCGGATTTAAGCGGTTCCAATTGCTTAAGTATGGACCCATGATTGAATATAACTCTACGGATGAAGTAAGGTCATAGTCGGAGAAATAACTACGAAAATCATAAAATGTTAAATCGTGCATTTTAATGATATCGCTGATTTCATAAGCATTATGAGACAATTGAGCAACCATATCGTTTTCTACATAATTACATGATGTGGAGCATAGCAGAAAAAGTACAGGCTGATTATTCCATTTGTTATGAACAGAATGGACGAGTTCATCGATGAATTCAGGTGATGACTTAATCATATACTGAAATTCATCGATTACAATAATTCTCTTGGCACAGGGAATGGATAAAATGGCAGAAATTAAATCCGAATATCTTACCTGATAAGACATGCCTTTGGGAAGACCTTCCCTAATTTCATCATAGAAAAACTGAAGTTGCAGTTTATTGGAGCAACTCCTGGCATGATAATAGAAATATGCTTTGTTTTTAAGGAATGCCATCATGGTCTGATGCACTCCACTTTGTTTGTCTCCGTATAATACAGCAATTTGATTCTGTGATTTGCTGTAGGTACGTTCGAGTCGATTTAATTCGTACTGATGAAATACCATAAAAATACCTAAGGAAGCTGACGAATGATCAGTTTCTCAAAATCGAGTTTGGACATGGGCTTACCAAGCAGGTAACCTTGAATGTAATTACAACCAATAGAACGCATATAATTAAGTTGCGCTTCTGTTTCTACACCCTCTGCAATAGTGGAAAGGCCCAGTTTGGTAGCCATTTCAACTACAGACTGCGTAATGATATTCGCTCCGGAATCAGACAATGCAGAATCAATAAATGGCTTGTGGATTTTAAGCACGTCGATTGGCATCTCACGTAAAT
>JAZLHG010000370.1:0-3353 GCA_045616705.1 Lachnospiraceae bacterium
CCTGCAAATACCAGAGCAGCCATAACTGCCATTGTGGGCAATTTGACCGTAGGTACGGTATCTACCGTCAGATTTTCCTTCTTAAATTTGTTAATTGAAATACCTGCTGTCACTGCAGTTGCTGCATACATTGTTGTTGCAACCACAGGTGAAAGCAGCGCGTCTGCCATATGCATATTCTTTCTCCTTCCTATTTCTTAAGCGATAAACGGACTTCATCCAGGGTCATGCCCTGTTCCGTGGCGATTCTACTTAAATCGTCGTATTCATATTTTTCTCTCTGAATACCGTATCCGGTTGAAACCTTCTTATGAACCGGTCCAAACTGGGTATTCTCTGTTACAACATTTCGATTAAGCGTGTATCTGTTGTAGGAATGTTCGCGAATGCCAAGTGTGGTTGTGTACTTAAATATAGCCTGGGCCATTTTCTCACGATCGGCTCCCGTGCAGATTACATTCAGCATGGTAGCAGGACGTTGCTTCTTCATCCCAATGGGCATGGTATACACATCCAGTGCGCCTTCCTCAAACAGTTTATCCATAGCAAATCCCATAGCCTCGGCAGTCATATCATCCAGATTGCAGGACAATTCATAAACTTCTCCCTTACGGGTATCCGTATGACCTAGGGTTACTCTTACACAGTTCGCCCTCTCAAAATCCTTCTTACCCATTCCATATCCATAACCGTCCGGAATCATTGTGGGCATCTCTCCATATTCGTCAGCAAAACACTTCAGAAGAGCTGCTCCGGTAGGTGTACACAGTTCGCCTTGTATGCTTCCGCCATACACCGGGATTCCCTTTAGAATATGCGCAGTTGCGGGAGCGGGAACCGGCAGAATTCCATGAGCACACTTCACCTGACCGCTTCCAACATGAATGGGAGACACTACCACTCTGTCCGGTGCAATCTTCTCCATAAGCATGCATACTGCCGTTACATCAGCCACTGCATCCATGGAACCCACTTCGTGAAAATGGATCTGATCCACAGGGCGACCATGAACAGTGCTCTCTGCCTCAGCAATCATCTGATAAACCTGCATGACCTTATCCTTCACAGCCTCAGACACCTGAAGATGGCCTCTGACAATGTGCTCAATGTCCGCCATGCCACTGTGGTGATGATGTTCATGTTCGTGTTGGTGTTCGTGATCATGATGGGGCTCGTGCTCGTGATCATGGCTATGCTCATGTTCGTGCTCATGTTTATGGTCATGCTCATGTTCGTGTTCGTGATGATGACCCTCCTCGTGATCGTGGTGATGGTGCCCTTCCTCCTGGCCATGAACAAGCACAGACATATGGGTACCGGTTATACCGCACTTCTCAGCAGGTTCAGCCTTGTATTCCACTCCGGGAATTCCAAGAGCATTTAACTCCTTAACAAACGCTTCCCGGTCCGGCAGTAACTCTAGCAGTGCTGCACTCAACATATCTCCTGCTGCACCCATTCCACAATCAATGTACAAAGTCTTCATCTTGATTCTCCTCTGATTCATCTCTGATTCTTCTCTAAATCACGCTATCTCTTCGGTTGTTCTCGTAATTTACGTACAAAAAGACATACTCCTCTCTTGGAGAGGAAATATGTCTTCTCACATACTCATAACAATCACTACAACCTAATGATAACAGGGACTTAATCCCCAGTTTCGACTTCATATCGAAACCCACATACTGGCTATAATTATAGGGTATTCGGCAGAATTATTCAACACTAACTCACCCCTTTATTCTGACAGATTTACTGTTTTGGTTGCTATTATCTCCTTAAATGTGACGTCGTGTTCCACAAAGAAACAGATGATTTATTTATACAATAGATTAATGCAGGAATCAGCAACAAATCACCAAACAGCCAGGCTAAGGGGTGTGCAAACTGAATTCCAACAAATCCCAATCTTGGAGCTAGAATCAGACCAGCTGCGCCACGGGCCAGCATCTCCATTGCACCGGAACAAATCGCAAGCAGCGTAAATCCCATTCCTTGAATGGTAAATCGGAATACATTCAATATGACAAGCAGGAAGTACGAAGCAACCATAGCCAGTACAATTTGATAAGCATAATTTAACACTTCTGCATCAGGCTCACTTAAGAATATGCCTGCCAGATTACGACCAAACAGAAGTGCAATCAATAGCATTCCCACAGCCAGTGTAAAGCCACATACAACGGAGGCTCTCACACCCTGCTTAATACGTTTCACTTGCCCCGCACCCAGGTTCTGACCCGCAAAGGGTGCCATGGTCTGCGCAACTGCATCTAATGGTGCCTGAAGGAAATCATTGATTCGAAGTCCCGCTGCCACACCGGCAACCACTTTTGTTCCTAAATCATTAATTGCTCCCTGCACAATCAATAGACCGATAGCCGTAACCGAGGTCTGAAGCCCCATGGATACACCCAATTTGCTAAGAACTCCCATATGATGAACGGATGGCTTACTCTCGTAAGGGGTCGGACGAAGCAGTTCATATCCGCTGCGAATACGAATAAGGCACAGGATTCCTGAAAATGCCTGAGACACAACAGTGGCAATTGCCGGACCCTCCACGCCCATATGAAACACCATAATAAACACCAGATCCAGCACAATATTTAAGCACGTAGACAGGGTAAGGAATAATACCGGAGTCCGACTGTCTCCCACCGACCTAAGAATTCCTGCCAGCGTGTTATACAGAATCGTGAAGGGAATCCCCAGGAAAATAATGAATATATAGGTTCTTGCGTAGGAAAATATATCTTCCGGCGTATGCAGAACATGAAGAATGGTGCTGCATAGACTGCAGACCAGAACGGTAATCGCCACCGAATAAAACATCCAAAGCCATAAACTGTTGGCAATATATTTACGGAGTTCGTTCTCATTCCTGGCGCCAAACTGCTGGGCAATAGGAATCGCAAATCCGTTACTTAATCCGGTACAGAAGCCAATCACCATAAAACTCAATGACCCCGTGGATCCCACTCCTGCAAGTGCCTGTACACCCAATTTCTGGCCAACAATTACGGTATCAATCACATTATAAAATTGTTGCAGAATCATACCCAGAAACAAGGGGAACGCAAAGCGAATCACCAGTTTCATGGGAGACCCGGTTGTAAGATCTCTGGTCATTGTTACCTCTTTAGTCTTATGTAGGATTACCGATCGGACTATAGGACCTTCTCCGCCATAATGGAGTCCATGCAGTGGAAGTGCCTGATTCCACCGCTCTGATCCTCAAATGTAGTCTCCTGAATCATGTGAATCTTCCAATCTGCGAAATATCTGAACAAATCCCCGGTCTTCCACATTTTCTCTTCCTTGTCCCAATCGGGAGGCAACTCAAGAAACGG
>JAZLHG010000371.1:0-9065 GCA_045616705.1 Lachnospiraceae bacterium
ATACTTCTTCAGAGCATCAGCTTCCCTGGTCTTAGCATCAGCTGCTGTATCAGCTGCCTTCTGTGCAGCGGTTGCAGCCTCATCAGCAACCTTCTCAGCTGCCTTAGCCTGAGCATCTGCATAAGTTGCACGAACAACTGCAAGCTGGTCAAGATCGGTACATGTAATTACGCACTTGCCATCAACGATCGTAACAAGAATGCCTTCATTTCTCTCGTCATTAACCTGTAACTTGTATAATCCAAGAACATCCCAGCTGCCCAACTTCAGTTCATCTTCATATTTTTCTTCAATTGCAAGTTCTGTTCTTCCGTCGTCGCTGAAAGGCCACCACTCAGCATGTGTATCCTTATATGTGGTTGTATCTGTGTCAACCTCCTTATAAGCTGCATAATCAGCTCCAAGTTTCTCCATCAGATCCTTAAATGCAGCCTCATCCATTACGGAGCCATCAAATGTAAAGGAGTTATCCGGTGTAAATACGAAATCATCAACCTTCTTAAGATTCGCATTCTTCTCATCAAGAATTGCTGTCTTCGTATCTAAAGTATTCTTCTTTTCGTCTGCAAGATTCTTAGCTGCGGTCAGAGCTTCATCAGCGTTCTTAACCTTTTCAGCTGCATCCGACATTAACTGCTTAGCCTCATCTCTTGCCTTAGTTGCATCTGACACTACCTGATTTGCTGCTGTAATCTTACCATCAACGTCAGATTTCTTCTGTTCTGCATCACTCTTAGCGTTTTCTGCATTACTCTTAGCGTTTTCTGCAGCTTCCAATGCCTTCTGCGCATTCGCTGCATCCTCCACAGGATTGCCGAAATTATTCAGAGCTTCAAGAGCTGCTTTATATGCTTTTACATGAGCATTATTTCCATGTATAAGCATATCCCAACCGTTACCGGTATTCCATCCAAGTGATTCAACTTTAGCCCTCTTCTCAGCCAGATCAGCTACCAGATCGTTGTACTCATCAACCTTTGCATTTGAAGCTTCAATAATAGCTGCTTGCTTCTCAATCTCAGCGGCCTGCTTAGCAACCTCTGCACCCTGCTTATTAATCTCCTCCTGAAGATCACTCTGCTGCTTGTAGAGACCGGTCTTCTTATCTGTTAATTCTTTTGTCTTAGCATCAATGATACCCTGCTGTTCCTTAGCAATGGGATCCTGAGCTGCATCTACCTTCTTCTGTTCTTCCAAAGCAGCAGTCTTGTCTGCTTCTCTGTCTGATTTAGCCTGATCAGCTGCCTTGAACTCGCCATCAGCTGTATCATACTCATCCTGTGCAGTCTTAGCTTCTGCTGTTAATGTTGCATAATCTTTGCCGTTTGTTACCTTGGCAAGATCATCCTTCGTTGTTACAGCACCTGCCTCTGCAATTGTAATCTGTTCATCAATTGCCTTAGCAGCCTCTGCTGCATCATCAGCTGCCTCCTGGGCTGCCTTAGCTGCTGCATCTGCACTGCCGCTATCCTTAACTGCTGAATCATAAGCTGCCTTAGCATCTTCTACAGCCTTTTTAGCTGCTGCAAGAGCATCCTCAGCTGCCTTCTTCGCTGCTGCCGCATCACTTACTGCTGTATCCTTATCAGCTGCTGCTTCTTCAGCTGTCTTCTTAACACCGTCTGCTGTAAGCTTCGCTGCATCTGCTGCATCCATCTTATCAGCTGCTTCATCAAGTTCCTTCTGTGCATCGTCTGCTAAGCCGTTTGCATCCGTAAGAGCCTTCTTAGCATCCTTAGCTACGCCATCATTGTAATCGTCTACAGCCTTGTCTGCTGCATCTACTTTGTTATTGAATGTATCAATAGCTGAATTTGTATCGGTAACCTTCTGATCAGCTGCATCTGCTGCCTTCGCTGCTGCTGCCATATCCTGCTCGTAAGCTTTCTTGGCCTCCGCAAGAGCCTTCTTAGCTGCTTCAACTGCTGCCTGTGCCGCTTCATACTCAGCCTTGGCAAGCTTCTCAGCTGCTGCTGCTTCAGCTGCATATGCCTCTGCATTATCTGCTGCGGTCTCTGCTGCATCTGCTGCCTGTGCCGCATCCCTTGCAAGACGTCGAGCAGTCTCATCATCTGTAGTTCCTAAATTCACCATCCGATTCAGTTTCCAGAAGCTGTCCTCAGCGGTCTTAAGAGCATCAGCTGCTGCTTCATCTTCCTTCTGTGCACCATCAAGTGCTCTGTTTGCACTGTCAGCTGCAATCTTAGCTGCATCTACATAATTAGCATCACCGGTAAGTGCTTCCGCTAAGTCATTGTTAATCTCCTTAAGAGCTTCCTGTGCTACATCATCAGCATCTTGGAACTTCTTAGCTGCTTCACTTACTGCTGCATTAACTTCATCGATGGTCTCCTGGGAAACCTTCGCATCACTAGCATCCTTCTTAGCATCCTCTACTGCGGAGAAAGCCTTGTCTGCTGCACTAATCAGCTCATCTGCTGACTTCTTGGCATCTGCTGCTGCATCTACTGCTTCATCTGCCTTCTTGATCTGCGCATTCGCATCAGCGATTGCTGCATTTGCATCATCAACTGCTTTCTTGGCATCTGCATCAGCCTTCTTAGCATCCGCAACTGCCTGATTTGCATCAGTAGTTGCTGTACCGGATGCATCGACTAACTTACCAACTGCATCAGTGTCAACACCTTCGATTAACTTGGCTGCTTCTTCTGCTGCCTTAACAGCATCCTCAGCTGCCTTGGCTGCATCCTCTGCGGACTGCTGCGCTTCCAGAGCATCCTTCGCACTGTCAACTGCTGCCTTGGCTGCATCCTCTGCTGCCTGTGCTGCTGTGGAGGCATCTGCTGCAACTGCTACAGCATCGCTACCGCCATCCTTAAGATTGTCAGCATTGAACTCATACTTCTGTTCGTTCACTGTAATGACTGTCTGTCCCTCTTCAGCAAGAGTGGTAAGACCCAGGCTACAAACCATAGCCACTGTCAGTACTACTGAAACAAGCTTTTTAATCTTCTTCATTTTCTTCTCTCCTTTAAAACTATAACTTCTGTTCTCTAGTACCTATATCGGTATTTATCGTACATAAAAATAGTGCTGTGCTGCGGAAATTTCCATTTCCTTCTTAGCATTCACCAGTCGAATGGGATGAAGCCTTGATACATGCTTACCCAGTTCTCTTCCATCATAGTTGCCATAGTTTAGTGACTGAACTCTGGCATACAGTCGCTCATACCAAATTTCGTAAGACGTAACTACCGTAATCAACAGTGCTGCAATAATCACCCATTTAACCACCCCCGAGTGATTATCTACCGGTGCAGCTGCTGCAGGAAGCGCTTCCTCTTCAATAATAATGAGGTCATAATTCTCGATTTCCTGTGCATTTACCGCAGATTCGGTTGCAATTGTAATTCCTGCAATTACCATCATGGCAATCACGAATGCGGAAATTGTTGCAATTGCTTTTGTTCTCATTGTCTTCATGACCTTCTCCTACTTGCTGTATTATTACAGCGAATTTATTCTCTATATAATACAAGACATTCCCTTACGGAAAAAAGGTCCACTTTTTAGCTGTCACGTTTTGATATCCACGTGACAGATTGGTATACATAACTTCTAGATGTTGAAGTATTCTAGCCATATCCTATCAGAATATACCATATCTAGTGATGGGTTTCAACATTTTATTACAAAATGACGAAACGTTTCACCCAAATTTTGACCATTTCACCTCTCAAGGCAAGGTATCTTTTTTACACGTTTTATTATATAATAAGAAGAAACTATTCCGAACCCTGAAGATGGGGTCGGCAGTTCATTTTCCGTAAGTGGTTTCATGTAATGCAAGAAGATGAATAAGGAGATCAATTTAGTATGAAGAAATCCGATTATTTTCAGAGTTATAAATTATTCAAGGTGATTCAGCTGCTGCTGCTTGTGATTTTCGCGTTAGCGTTCTTCTTCCGTCTCTTCGGTGACGAGGAGCTTCGGAGTAGTGTATATACCAACAACTCCTTACTGACCATCTGTGTATTTCTCTGGGCATTTATGATATATTCCTTCATTTCAATCATCTGGGATTTCCATCAGCTTCAGAAGAACATTATTGATCAACATGACCTCCACCGTGCAGCGTACCTGGATAACCTAACCGGCATTCCCAATCGTACCAGCTGCGATATTATTTTCGATAAGTATGAGTCTGCAGGCAATATCAACCATATCGGCTGTGCGCTCATTTCCATTTCCAATTTAAGAGCAATTAACGAACAGTTCGGCCGTGAAGTAGGCAACCGGTATCTACAGGACTTCTCTAATATTTTCGAACGTCTGGGGGACGGATACGGATTTGTCGGACGTAACGGTGGTAATGAATTCATTGCCGTTCTTGAGCAGTGCGATCAGGAGAAAATGGACAGTTTTGTACGTCAGCTTACCACTTCTCTTGACGAATACAGTCTTACCCATACCGAGTCTCCCATTTCCCTTTCGGTTCACACCGCAATTAACCGGGAACTGGGCGTCAAGAGTTTTACCGAGTTAATGAGATTATTATACGAAGAGGCAGCTAAGGAGTAATCATGCCGGATTTCAACCATACCTATATTGGTGGTCTGGTTCATAAAGCCCAGCAGAACAATTCCGACGCTTTTGCCGAACTTTATGCACTGACCTACAAACATATCTATAATTATGCCGGTCACTATCTCCGGGATGAGTACCTTGCACAGGATGCTGTCCAGGAGACTTATATTTCTGCACTCAAAAACATTAAGAATATCAAGGATCCCTCTCTGTTTGTTGCCTGGCTCAATCAGATTTGTTTCCATGTCTGCTTCGATATGAGCAAGAAGAACGAGCATTTTCAGGAAGCCAGTTCTGAACTATTGACCCTGTTTAAGGACGAGAGGTCCGACCACAATCCCGAGAGCCACACAGAATCCAGCAGTGAAGCAGATTTGGTTCAGCAGGCAGTCAGCAAGCTCCCCTTTAACGAGCGGCAGGTAATCGTCATGCGATATTATAACGAACTGAAGCTTGAAGAGATCGCTGATGCCATGCAGATTAGCCGAAGTAGCGTGAAGCGATATCTACAAGCCGGTCGAGATCATTTGGAAGAACTGTTAAGGAAGGAGGGAATGTAATGGCACGCAAGAAATATAATATGGATATCAATACTGCAAATGACATTCTGCAGAATGTATTTGCTGCGGAACGCGTTGAGCCCAACACCGTTCCCTTCGATATGATTGTTCTTCGCGGTATGGCCCAGACTACTCTGGTTAAGATTTGTATTCTGGTAGCAACTGTTATGCTGACATTGGTGCTTCTTGCACCCTTAGCATTCCGCACTTCCGATTTCCGAATTGATGAGAAGAACAGCACTCATACCCTACACGTATTGGAGCACCAGCTCTATGAGACAGAGTTTGTAATGATGATAGAGGGTACCAATGTGAATTACACCAAGGCCTACGCCCTCAAAAACGACGGTACCGTTATTTTTCCAACCCGTATACAGTTTGTAAACAGCAATCTGGAGATTACTTTCCCATATGATGGGGAGGCTCTCAATTTATACATCCCCGATTCGGATGGTCACATGCTTCAGGCAATATTATCAGAGCGATAGGAGAACTACATGTTACGCAGGCATTCCGATACAACTGCATATTTGTGTCTACTGCTGATTCTCTGTAGTGCTCTTACCGGATGCAAGCCCAAGGCCATTGATTCCGGCGAGATTAATACCGTGAAATATGAAATCAGTGCGCCCGAGACAGCCATTGCTCCCAGGTCCAATGAATCCGTGGTTTTAGTTCCCGTTGCCGGTGGCCAGGATGTATATGCCTGCGATACGGTTTCCATCGATGCCACCAATGCTTCGGAAGGTTACCTATATATCAAATACACCGGTGATAACCCCAAGGTGAAGATGCAGCTGACAGGGCCCGACCGGGTTACCTACACCTACAACATTCTATCGGAAGAAGCGGTTATCCCCATTACCGCAGGCAATGGCGCCTATACCGCTACCATATTTGAGAATATTTCCGACAACCAGTATTCTACGCTGTTTGCAACCGAACTGAATCTGAATGTAACCAATCAGTTCGGCCCTTACCTCTATCCCAACCAGCAGGTGCAATTTAGAGAGGATTCTAGAGCAGTTGCTATGGCTAGGGAACTTGCCGGTGGCGCATCTTCCGACTTGGAAGTAATTGCCAGAGTATATTCTTATATTATTGATAATATTACCTACGACGAAGAGAAGCTTAGTACCGCAGAGAAATCCTACATTCCGGATGTGGATCAGATTCTTGACTGTAAGAGCGGCATCTGCCTGGACTATGCTTCCGTTATGGCTGCCATGCTCAGATCCCAGAGAATTCCTACCCGTATGGAAATCGGTTATGCGGGAAGCGCCTATCACGCCTGGATCAGCGTCTATGTGGATGAAATGGGCTGGGTTAGCGGCATGATTGAATTTAACGGCCTTGACTGGACCCTGATGGATCCTACTTTTGCGGCTAATACCAAAGCAAGCGAATTGAAATCTTTTATCGGTGACGGCAATAATTACGTCACCAAATATATCTACTAACAGGAGGAATATTATGAGCAAATCATCCGGTAAACTGTTATCTAACCGGGAGTTGTCCCAGTTCTGCGATCAGATTGCAATGATTCTGAATGCAGGAATCTCACCCATGGAAGGTGTGACCATTATGTTGGAGGACGCCCTTTCTACAGAGGGTAAGGAGATTCTCTCCATCATCCTTGAGCATTGTAATCTGGGCGAAAGTTTTCATGCCTCTGTAAGCGCATCCGGTGTTTTCCCCAAATATGCACTGGACATGATTGAGATTGGCGAACAGTCAGGTAAATTAGAGGACGTTATGCACGCTCTTGCTTTCCACTATAATCGTGAGGAGACCATTGCACAGGATATTAAGAATGCCATCACCTATCCGTTCCTGATTGTGGGCATGATGTTAATTGTAATCCTGGTATTAATCATTAAGGTTCTTCCTATTTTTAACCAGGTATTTATTCAACTGGGTTCAGAGATGACCGGATTCTCCAGAGGACTGTTAAATATGGGAACTACCATTTCCAACTACTCCATGCTGTTTGTCGTGGTGTTCATCCTGTTTGCAGCCCTGTTCCTTTTCTTTGCCAAGACTAAGCCCGGCCGTTCCTTCATTGCTTCCTTCTGTACTAAGTTCTTCGCAACAAGACACTTCTACGAAAAAATAGCATCCGGAAGGTTTGCATCCGGTATGGCACTGACCATGTCCGCAGGCCTTGATACCGACGCTTCCCTGGAAATGGTAAAGCGGCTGGTAGATAACAAGACCATGGAAGACAAGATCGAGAAATGTCGTGAACAGATTCAGGAAGGTGCATCCTTTGCGGAGGCACTGGTTACTTCCGAGATTTTCACCAGCATGTATGCCAGAATGCTAACCATCGGTTACAAGACCGGTTCCATTGATAAAGTACTTGAGAAAATCGCAGATGCTTATGAGAGCGAAGTAGACAATCGTATCAATTCCATTATTACGGTATTAGAGCCCACTCTGGTAATCATTCTGTCAGTTGTTGTATGTATGATTCTCTTATCCGTAATGCTTCCTCTTATGGGAATTATGAGCAGTATCGGATAAATAACATTGTTATATAACGGAGTTATCTATGAATCGATTTCAAAAACCAAATTTAGGCAAACGAATATTGGAATCCGTTAATTTCTCCATTCTGTTTTTCCTACTGATTATCGGAATTTTCCTCTATGGTATTTCTTCCGTATCCGCAGGTTCTGCTAAGGATGAGAAACGAATTCTTGATGAAGCAATCCATAAAAATATTGTCCATTGTTACGCAACGGAAGGTATGTACCCTCCCTCTTTAGGATATTTAGAGGAGCATTACGGTCTTACCTATAATCACGACCATTTTCTCGTGGATTATGAACCGGTTGGCGGCAACATCATGCCCAATGTGACAATCTTAGAGAGGAGTAGCCAATGAATCTAAAAGAACGGAACAAACCGGTTGTAGACATTCTGTTCCTGCTGGCACTCTTCTGTGTATTCTTAATCTCGGCACTGTTCATCGTTCTCTTTGGTGCCAAGATTTACAAGACCTGTGTATCCAACATGGATGAGAATTTCAAGAGCAGAACCGCCCTTGCCTACATAACTGAAAAGGTACGTTGCCATGACCATACAGGCGGAATTGAGGTTCGACAGATTGACGGAGAAAGCGTTCTGGTATTATCTGAGCAGACAGATGACAGAATCTTCCTTACCTATCTCTATGAGAAGGACGGGTATCTGTGCGAGTTGACTGCAGGTGAGCAATTCCAATTCAATTTCGTTGGAGGAACTCAGATTCTTCCTATGGAGAATTTCCAGGTAGAATCCGTCTCTCCTCACACACTGAAGCTTCTGATTACAGATGAGAATGGCAAGCAGTACACACACTTCATTACTGAACGAAGCAGCATCGAAAGTGAGGTGGCCACCCATGAATAAACGTTTCCGTAATTCCGGCACCTCCCTATTCCTCATGGAGTTAATGGTCGCCATCCTGTTCTTCTCTGTTGCTTCTGCCGTATGTATGCAACTGTTTGCAAGAGCGCATTTGATTGATCTTAAAACGCGAAATATGAATCGTGCGATCTCCGTAGCCCAGACTCAGATAGAAGAGATTCGTGGTCGAGAAGAAGTCCCTGCCTTACCGGTGACCGGCAATACTATTTATTATGATTCCGACTGGAATGTGGTGATGGACGAAAATGCACCTTTCGTATGTAAGGTTACCTGTTTGACCCATGACGATTTAATGAACATCCGAGTTGAAGTTTATGATGTAGAGAAATCCGAAGAACTGTTCTCACTCCAGACCGCTAAATATTTCGCAGTGCAATAAATGTCTTATATGATTGTGAGGAACCTATGAAAAAGAAAATGACCGGAGGCGTTAACGTCGGCACCAGTTCCATACTTGTTACTTTCGTCTTACTATGTCTGGTAACCTTCGCAGCCCTCTCCTATTTATCCGCTAACTCGGATTATAAACTAAGCCAACAGACA
>JAZLHG010000372.1:0-4191 GCA_045616705.1 Lachnospiraceae bacterium
CATCGGTGTCGTTGGAAATATAGGTTCCGATTCCGAAGGCTACATTGATTCTGTCTCTGAAATATTTGTACAGCTTGTCCGCTTTCTCGAAATTCAGGCTGTCACTGAAGAGCAGTGTCTTGGTAGTGGGATCGATACCAAGAGATTTGTAGTGTGCAATCATCTTGTCACCCCACTCATAAGGGCTGCCGCTGTCGTGTCTTACACCACTGAACAATGTAGCATAAGTTAACTGGAAATCCTTTAAGAAGCAGTCTGTTGTAATGGCATCGGTAAGGGCAGTTCCGTTTAAGATACCGTATTCTTTAACCCATGCATCCAGAGCATACCAGTTAGAGTAAGCGGGGTTATGCTTGTGATTGCCCTGTCCCACACACATAATCCATTCATGAGCCATGGTTCCAACAGGTGTAATGCCGTATTTCTTGGCAAGATAAACGTTGGAAGTACCAACAAACTTGGAGTTCACAAATTTCATTTCGGATAATTTCTTAACTGCAAGTTCCTGCGCTTCCGCAGACAGTCTTCTGCGCAGACCGAATTCTGAGAAACTGGCAAGGCTTAATGTTCCGTTCTCACCAACACTTGTTAACTTGTCATCCAGTCTCTTAGCAAAGGACTTAAATAACTTGTCGTAATCGTACTGCATTCTGAAGTATACTTCGTTTACAATGGCAAGAGTGGGAATCTCGTACATGGATGTATTAAGCCAGGTTCCTCTGGTATCAATAGCCAGCCCACATACATCATCATTTGTAATTTCAAAATCTTCGTATCTTGGCTTCCAGATTCTTAAGAAATCCACATAGCTTCCCTTGATCCACTTAATCTTGCTTAAATAATCCAGTTCATCCTCTGTGAAGGTTAGGTTACAGTATGCGCGAATCTGATCGCGAATCTCATTCACCATTTCCGGTGTGAATTTCACATCAGTGTTACGACATTTAAAGGTCCAGGTGGTCTTATAGTCTGTAAACTGGTGATAAATGGCCTGTCCCATAGAGAACTTATACATATCGGTCTCAAGCAGGCTTGTAATAATCGGCTGTAATTTCATAATATTCCTCCGTTAAATAATCTCTATCTGACAAAGCTTCATGGCTTCCAGAGCGGTATTGTGGCTATCGGGTGTTACACAGGCACAGCAGGAACTGTTGACCTTTATGGGAACTTCCGGCATATGCGCCTTCGCCATCATAGCATTGGAGATGACGCAGATTCCGGTGCAGAGACCTACAAAGGTAATCTCATCAATCTCACCTTGCTCATGGGCGGACAGAAGTGCCTTGGCTAAGTCCACGGAGCCGAAAGTAGGCTTCTCATACACTTCATAATTCTTGCCTTCAAGAGCGGCTGCCACACTGTCATTTAACTTCCATCCGTCAGTATTCTTGATGCAGTGGGGTACGGGAAGATGTTGACCTTCCTGCGTGTTCATGTAATCTTCGGTGTGAGTATCCAGTGTGACGTAAATCTTACCTGTGTGGTTACGAATGATATCGACCACATTCGGAACGATGGAAACTGCTTCGGCAGTACCAAGAACACCGTCTACGAAGTCCTTCTGCATGTCTACAACAACCAAAACCTCATTCTTCATAATACGACCTCCTTAGAGTTCGCTAAGGTTAAGATTCCTTAGCTGATATAATTTAGCAGGTCTGTGACCTACATGATTCTGATATTCATCCAGTTCTTCCACGTATTTCTTAATCTTCACTCTGAAATTCTGCTTCACCAGAGGATAGCCAAGAATCAGTTCGTATAAATCCTGTACTTCGTTCAGAGTAAATTTGGGCGGAAGAAGATTAAATACGATTGGTGTATATTCAACTTTGTTCTTCAGGCGATCAAGTGCCATGTTAATCTCTTCTACATGGTCAAATGCTAATCGATTATCCTGCTCGCTTACAGGGGTGACCAGAGTATGCTTAGTAGGGACAATGCCGTTACTTGTTAAGGATTCTTCTACCTGATACTGATAGGAGAGATTCAGCGCTCTGTTGGAAATGACCAAAGAGTACTTCCTTAATGAAGCACCATTCTCAATCAATGTACGTTTAATGGTGAACCAGGCAACATCTTCCGCATCATCTCCGGCAACCGGCTTCACGCTGTCCATGGGAATCAGGGCCAGGTGGGCGGTTGAAATGACACGCATTCGGGGATCTCGAGGGGGGTTACTGAACGTATATAACTGTTCCAGATAGACCCCGGTAATATTGGTTTCTTCCGCAAGTTCACGGTAAGCGGCCTGTTCCACACTTTCGGCAATGTCTACAAAGCCACCGGGAAGTGCCCATTTGTGAATGAAAGGGTGATTATTTCTCTTAATTAGCAGAATCTTTAATTCCTTAGTGTCATCATTTCGCAGATTAGAGTTCTCAATACGGTCTGCCGTAAATAGCAGCATATCTGCAGTAAAGGATGGACGTTCATAATCGCCGGGGCGGTATTTAGCAAGAAATTCTTCTTCTGTTAAGCCGTCTCGATTTCTTTCGTTCAAAATAACACTCCTTTCAGTTGTTATACTTATTATTTTTTGTATTATAAGTCTAACATATAATTAACTTCATTACAAGTAGGAAATCATGAAATAAAAATATTCTGCAAAATATTAGTCCTTTGGAATTCTTAAGACGTTTGTTTGTGTTTCTGTTAGCTGTGGTACTGATTGTTCCCACAGTAGCAACACAATTTGCCTATGCGGTTAAGGCGGAGGAAGAGATTCTTGATAACTTAAGCACAGATCCGGGTAAAGTGAAATTCGAAGCAAATAAGCTTTCTGCGTTTGCATTTGCTTATGAAGCGACTGCAGCCGGAGAAGAGAAAATCAAAATAGCCTTGATTTCTACGGATGCACGTGCTATAGTATATGAGTAGTGTGAGTAATGAGAAGTGGACCGAAGAGGTCCACTTTTCTTAGTGTAAGGGGAGGTAAATCATTGTCCAGAAGAGAGGATTATGAATCCCGTACCGAAGAATTACTGCTTCCGATTCTTGAGAAGTATGGATTCGATTTATGGGATGTGGAGTATGAGAAGGAAGGTAAGGACTATTACCTTCGTGCCTACATTGACAAGGAAGGCGGAATTATGATTGACGATTGCGTAACCGTTAGCCATGAACTGTCAGATTTGTTAGATGAGAAGGACTTCATCGAAGATGCATATATTCTGGAAGTCAGTTCGCCGGGACTTGGAAGAGTACTTAAGAAGGATAAGGAACTGACCAGATGTATCGGAGAAGATGTTGAAATCAGAACGTACCGTTTGGTGAACGGAACGAAGGATTTCACAGGGGAACTGGTATCCTTCGATAAGGAGAGCATCACCATTGCAGGTGAGGAAGAAATGCGCTTCTTACGATCGGATATCGCAGTAATTAGAAGAGCAATTGATTTTTAGTGATACTTCAGTAGCAGATTAATAACAAAAGGAGAATAATCATGAACAAGGAATTGATGGATGCTTTAACCGTGCTTGAGAAGGAGAAAGACATCAGCAGGGAGACATTATTTGAGGCAATTGAGACCTCTCTTGTAACTGCCTGCAAGAACCATTTCGGTAAGGCAGACAATGTACAGGTTGTAATTGACCGTGAGACATGCGAGTATAGAGTATTTGCAGAGAAGACAGTTGTGAATACTGTTGAGGATCCCGTAATGGAGATCAGCCTTCCTGATGCTAAGGTTCAGAATCCCGATGCACAGCTTGGCGATGTTGTTCAGATTGATATTAAGTCCAAGGAATTTGGACGTATTGCAACACAGAATGCGAAGAATGTAATTCTTCAGAAGATTCGTGAAGAAGAGAGATCCGCAATCTACAACCAGTATTTCGATAAGGAGAAGAAGGTTGTAACAGGTGTTGTTCAGAGATATGTAGGTAAGAACTTAAGCGTAGATCTTGGTAAGGCAGATGCTCTCCTTACAGAGAATGAGCAGGTTAAGAGCGAACATCTTAAGCCCAATGATCGCGTGAAGGTATATGTACTTGAGGTTAAGGAGACTTCCAAGGGCCCCAGAATCCTTGTAAGCCGTACCCATAAGGAACTGGTTAAGCGCCTGTTCGAGGAAGAGGTTATGGAAGTTCGCGACGGTGTTGTTGAGATTAAGGCTATCGCAAGAGAAGCCGGCAGCAGAACCAAGATTGCTGTATGGTCCAATGATCCCGATGTTGATCCCGTTGG
>JAZLHG010000373.1:0-7221 GCA_045616705.1 Lachnospiraceae bacterium
AAAAGGGTTGCTGATACAACCCTTATTTCTTCAAACTCTTAGAATAAGCAAGAACCGCCTTCTTCAGGGCCAGTTCAGCCATTTGCGCACAATGAATGTGCTCTTTGTCAGGCTCCCCATCTTCGCAGAGGGCCTTAGCAATGTCATCTGCGGTAATCACGTAAGCTGTCAGCACCGGCTGTTTCTGAGCCAGCTCACAGCATTTTACCGCGCAGGCACGAACCGTGTCGCAGGCAGATTCTGTTAAAGTGAATCCGGTTGCTTCGATAAAGGATCTGATATTTATGCGAAGATAAATGGTCAGTTCATCGCTGCAATTAGGTTCCTGAACGGTTCCACTGAAATTATGATTCTCAGGAGGAGCAAATTCTCCTTCTCTTGCTGCATAGGAATGCACCAATTCTACATTTGTAGCCATGTTGATAAAAATACAGGGAGGTAGTGTATACCTCCCTGTTTCTCCTTAATTAGTTATTAAGCAGTGCACGCTTGATTAATGTCTTAGCAACATCAATCTTGTACTCATTCTGAGCAAGAGGAAGTGCACCTTCCAGAGCAACTTCAGCAGCTGCTGCAGCGCTCTCTTCGGTAATCTCCTTACCGATAACAACCTGCTCAGCAAGAGATCTCTTCAGTGCTGTAGGAGCTACTGCACCAAGAACCAGGCTTGCATCACTAACCTTACCATCATCGCCCTTTGTTACTACGCTGGCAACTGCAACCACTGCGAAGTCGATTGCATTACGAAGACGGAACTTATCGTAACGAGCAACTGTACCGGGCTTAACGTTAGGAACAACGATGTCTAATACGATTTCGCCACTCTTAAGAGTATCCTGGATACGAGCCTTGTTCTCGAAGAACTCAGCTGCGCTAAGGGTTCTTAAGTTGGTAACGATAGTTGCATTGTAAGCATACAGCATGTTAGCCATATCAGAAGGATTAACTGCAAGACATCCACAGTTCATGCAACGACCAGCCTCGCATACAGCAACGCCATCTGCATAACTTGCTTCATCTTCAGCTGTAAGGCTTCTCTCAGGAACAGGTAACTCTGCAAGCTTGTTGCTTACGGTAGCTTCCATAGCGGCGTTGTCGCTCTTAAGGAGCTTATCCTGCTCGGGAGCTGCACCTGTCATAGGGCATCCCATGTAAGCGCTCATTGCGCGAGATGCAACCATACCTGCTGCGATAGCACGGATTGCAATGTTAGGACCTGTAGCAGCATCACCACCTGCGAATACGCCAGGCTTACGTGTTGCATTATTCTCATCAACCTCAAGAAGTCCACGAGGGCTCTTAATCTGATCCTTCAGAGCTCCAAGGAAGTCGATATCTACTCTCTGACCTGTTGCAAGGATAATGCAGTCACTCTCAAGTACCTGAACATCATCATTGTCATACTGAGGATTGAAGCGGCCGCTCTCATCACGAACAGCTACACACTTGTTGGTCTTCATGCCCTTAACTTTGCCGTTCTCATCGTAGATAACTTCCATAAGACCACGGCCGTTGATGAATTCAACACCCTCTTCAAGTGCACGATCGATTTCCTCGGGACTTGCAGGCATCTCATCACGCTTCTCAAGACATACAAGACGAACCTTCTTAACACCAAGACGCTTAGATACAAGAGCTACGTCCATAGCAACGTTACCGCCACCACAAACGAGAACTTCTTCACCAACATGGCCCTTAAGGTATGTATTAACCTCTACTAAGAAGTTAAGACCGAACTGTGTTAATTCCTCACCGTTCAGACCAAGGATAGGCTGCTTCCAAGCACCTGTAGCGATATATACAGAATCATGAGCCTTCTCGATTTCATCCATTGTGATGTCAGTACCAACGCTAACACCAAGCTTGAACTCAACGCCCATCTTCTCAAGCTGCTGCTGGAAGAAGTTAACATACTTCTTAGGAAGACGATAGGTAGGAATACCATAACGGAGAACACCGCCTGCTTCTTCCATCTGATCGTATACAGTAACCTTGTGGCCTGCTCTACGAAGATTGTAAGCAGCTGCAAGACCGGAAGGACCTGCACCTACGATACCAACAGTCTTACCTGTCTCCTTCTCAGGAGCAACATAGTACTTGTCCGCATTCTCCATGATGTAATCACCAACGGAACGCTCTACGCAGTGGATCCCTACGGAATCACCGTATGTGTTCTGATTACACTTATTCTGGCAAGGATGAGGACATACACGTGAGGTTAACATGGGCATAGGATTGTATGTCAACAGAATACGAGCTGCTGCATCCCAGTCACCTTCACGAAGCTTGTTCATGTAATTAGGAACATCGGTGTGTGCAGGACACTCATGACTACAAGGAGTCTGATGAACCTTCATAGCACCGAAAATAGAATGATAACGGTTCTCGCCAAGAGCAGCGTAGCAGAGGCTACCTTCCTTACGAGCACAGTTTACACGGCCACCGATTGAATCGGGGTAACGATAATACCAGCAACGAACGTCCTGACAGATGTTACCACCAACAGTAGCAGTGTTACGAATATTAGGAGTTGCTACAGAATATGCAGCATCTGCAAGAGCATTCCAACCCTGCTTAACAACATCAGACTCAGCAATCTCAGTTAATGTTGTCATGGGTCCTAAGTGAAGGCCATCTTCCTTAACAGTGATGCCCTTAAGCTCTGCGATTTCCTTAAGGCTTACCACTTTCTCAGGGTAAGTGGGAAGCAGTTTCTCTTTTAATACACCAACCAGGTCACTACCGCCTGCGCTGAGTACGGCCTTGCCATCCTTCAGCAGTTCTTCGGCATTAGCTACACTTGTGGGCGCTTCGTAAATAAATTGTTTCATAGATTATTTGCCCTCCTTTTCCTTCAGAGCAGCCAGTACTTTACCGGGTGTGAAAGGATAGTCATTCAGCTTGATACCGCATGCATTGTAGATAGCCATACGGATTGCAGGACCGCCGGGAGCTAACAGAGGCTCACCTACGCCGATAGCGCCGAAGGGATAACGAGTATCCTTATCCTTGTTAGTCTCAAGAATGATGTGGTCATGCTTAACAACTTCGTTGAAGCAACGAGTCTTGTAATCAATGTTAGAAGGGTTAACAACACGGTAATCGTGCTTATCCCAAATTGTCTCCTCGAAGCAAGCAATATCAGTACCTGCATAGAAGGACTGAAGCTGATTCTTAACAGGAAGAGGATTGATGATAACACCGGCATCGGAACCACCGAAGTGATCAACAAGCTTAACGGTACCAAGTTCTGTATCAACTTCAACCTCGATAACCTGAATATGTGTAATTGTAGAATCTTCTACTGCATCATGGTGACCTGTACCTGTTACGGAGTCAACCTTACCCATTAACATAGGGAAGAGATTGAACTTCTTCTCAGGATTGGACAGCTGATATACAACCATGTCCTTCATTCCCAGATCATCTACAGGGATGCCGAACTTCTTATTTGCAAGAGCGAAGATCTTAGCCTTAACATCCTGTGCTGCAAGAAGAGCTGCATGTCCGCCGGTGTATGTGGAACGAGAACCGGTTGAACCAAACTCTGCAGGAGTAGATACTGTATCGGCAACTGCCATCTTAACGCAATCAAGTGAGCAATCAAGTTCTTCTGCTACGATCTTCTGCATGATATCACGAGTACCTGCACCGAACTCAGTCATACAAGTAGAGATATAAACAGCACCAAGACCTGTTACAGTAACATCACAGTTAGACTGCTTACCACCGGTATCAGCATGACCTGCTGCGCAGACACCAATACCACGACGCTTCTTACCATCGGGAGATACCCATGTAGGCTGTCCCCATCCCTGCCAACGATCCTTCCAGTTGCAAGCCTTAGCGGTCTCGCGAACCAGGTTCTGCCAGTCAAGGGTCCAGTTCTTAACCCAACGATGTCCTGCAGGAGCACATGCGTTATGGAAAGGATCACCGTAACCAAGAACGTTCTTCTCAAGGTAATCCATAGGATCAATACCAAGGTTCTCACATGCCTGGAAAATAGCCTGTGTAAGAAGGTTGGTGGACTCAAGGTAACCATATCCACGGAAAGAACCGGAAGGAAGATGGTTGGTAACTACTACTTCAGCGTTGAAACGCTTGTAGTCTGTCTTACAAAGAATAGGAAGTGTGTTAGTACCTACAGCAAGCATGAACTCCTGAGTAGAAGCTGTTGCACCTGCATCAGCGATCTGGCTGATATCGATTGCTGTGATTGTACCGTCCTTCTTCATACCAACCTTAACATGACCCTTAGTGATCATACGGTTCTGGTGAGAAGTGAAATGCTCTTCCTTACTGTAAGCATATAATACAGGGCACTTAGCGGCCTTAGCCATAAGAGCTGTAATTACAAGGGGATGTACGTTACCACTGTATAACTTGGAACCGAAGGAACCACCTACAGCGTTAACGATTACACGAACGTTAGCATAAGGAATATTGAATGAAGATGCTACGTTCTGATGACAATATGCAGGAGCTGCTGCGGATGCGATGAAGGTAACAACATCGTTATCCCACCAGGCAATTGTTGTAGGGGGCTCAAGAGGAAGAGGGTTCTGACCACTCTTTAACAGAGCATCTTCTTCAACAACTGTATCGGACTCAGCAAATCTTGCTTCGATTGCTGCATCAACTTCCTCACGGTAAGTCTGATCAGCACGTGTATATTCCTTATCACCTGCAACACCGAAATTCAGGTTCAGTGCATGAGGAGCAATGTTGCCGGGGAACTGAGGGTAGATCTGAGGAGCACCTTCAGCCAGTGCGGAATCGATATCCAATACGGGCTCAAGTACTTCATAATCAACCTTAATCTTATCCATAGCTTCGATTGCGATATCTTCAGAATCAGCAACAACGAATGCTACAGAGTCACCTAAGTAACGAACATACTCGTCCATTAAGTTAGGATGACGAGGAGGAGTGAAACCATTGTTGATACTTAAATCCTTGTAATCAATATCCTTATAAGTAACAACGGTAACAACACCGTTCATAGCGAGTGCTTCGGAAGCATCGATATTTGCAATACGTGCAAAAGGATAAGGAGAACGAAGAACCTTACCATACTTAAGACCTGCCATATGGTTATCTGCAACATAGACAGCCTTACCGGTAACGATGTCCTTACCTAAAATACGAGGTGTTTCTTTACCAATGTGGCGCATATTCTCTTTCATTACTGCACCTCCTTTTGGTTCATTTTCTCAACATAAGCCATAATAGAATCTACTGCGGTGTAATGTGTACCGCAACGGCAGAAGTTACCGGATAATGCTTCACGAACTTCTTCTTCTGTAGGCTGAGGATTCTTCTCAAGAAGAGCCTCTGCTGTCATAATAATACCGGGGATACAGAATCCACACTGATAACCACAGTTATCAATAAAGGACTGCTGCAGACCTGATAATTCACCTGTCTCTGAATCTGCCAGACCCTCGATGGTAACAATATCTGCTCCATCGCAGTCCATGGTCATTATCATACAGGAAGTTACTGCCTTGCCGTTCATAATAACGGTGCAGGCACCGCATGCGCCCTGGTCACAACCGATCTTAGTACCGGTTAATTCCAGACGATCACGGAGGGTGTGTGCAAGAGTCTCGCTCTCGGGCATATCATTGGCACTTGTACCAGTGGACAGTTCATACTGTCTGCCGTTCACACGAAGAGTAATTACTTTTTGATTACGAATAATCATGCGATTTCTCCTTCTCCTTATAGATTTCTTTATAGACACAAAGACGTGAGGGTGCTATCACCCTCGCGCCTTATTGTGTAAGTTCATGCTAATTATAACCTAAAACTACGTTATAATCCACGATTATTTACTATGAAATTAAATACGTAATTTTTATTTCTCTTCTTTCTTAACCTTACGAATAAGAACGAAAGCAATAGCAATTACGCTGTATACAACCATAACAATCTTAAGAGCAGGTGTTACGTTCTTCAGATTTGAGTATGCCTGTGTTACATAGATTACTGTAGCAAGTGTGCACAGTACCCAGAGAACCCATGAAGGAACCTTAGCGAAGGGTGAATTCTTCCACTCTTCGGGAAGTCTCTTAGGCATGTTAACAAGTGCAAATGTAGGAATTGTCCAAGCAATGATAACCATAGCAACTGCCATCTTACTGATATCGCCAAGAAGCTGATTAAGATCAGAACCAGCAATAAGACCGATTACAACAGGAGCTAAACCGAAGAGGTACCAAGCAGTCATCATAACCCAAGGAGCACCATACTTGTTGGTCTTAGCAAACTTCTCAGGGAACCAACCATCCTGGCAAGAACGCATTGTAGCGTTGGAGTACCACTGGAAGGAAGAGTTCATAGTTGTAACAAGAGCCATCAGGCAGGTACCGATGATGAATACAGCGAACATGATAGAGCCCTTACCGAATACTGCTTCAGCAGCAAATGTAAGAGGCTTGAATGCTACTGTCTCAAATCCAAGTGTACCGGCAGATACAACACCGAGGCAAGCATATGCAAGCATAACACCGATTGTTACAAGAACTGCAACCTTGGGAATGGTCTTCTTAGGATTGTCAATGGTATCACCAAAGTCAACAAGTACGCCACAACCACCGATTGCGAATACAAGAAGGGAAGCTGCGTTCCATACACCACCAAATCCGTTTACGAAGAAAGGAGCATCTCCTTCGAAACCGGCACGAGGTGCTAATGAGAAGTATGAGCTGAAATCAACCTTGGTCATACCAACGATGATGTAAATAATCATACCTGCACATAAGATATAGAACATAATATCCTGAACCTTAGCTGCTGCCTTGGTACCGAATAAGTTAACAATGTAGAAAATTGTCAGAACAGTAATTGCAGTAAGACCAAGTGTAACATTGGACTTACCAACGCCCGGAATCAAGAATGAAAGGTACTGCGCACAGCTCATACCGAACATAGCGATTGCCAGACGACCCAGGAAGTAAGTATACTGATAAATACCAGCTACCTTCGGATGTAACAGTTCCTTACTGTATACGTAGTAACCACTACGTCTGGGATATACAATACACATCATTAATGCGGGAAGTACAGCTACCATGAATGTAAGAGCAGTTACGAAGTAAGAGATAACTACGCTTCGTCCTGTCATACCGATTGCAATACCTGTTAAGGTAATAACACCGGCGCCTACGCAGAAACCTGCTGCCATTGACACGGTCTGGCCGAATCCCATTTTAC
>JAZLHG010000374.1:0-6923 GCA_045616705.1 Lachnospiraceae bacterium
TGATGTACGATTACGGTCTGTGGCATCCTTGGTGAAGGTAGGAAGTACATGTACGCCAATCTCCATCTTGGTGGAATGTGCATCATAATCCGTATCATTCTCAATTGATTCCAGCACTGCTGCCAAATCATCACCAATGAACATGGACATAATAGCCGGAGGTGCCTCATCTCCACCCAGACGATTATCATTGCCGGGATATGCCACAGAATAACGAAGCAGATCCTGGTACTCATCTACTGCCTTAATCACCGCTACAAGGAACAATAAGAACTGCGCGTTCTCACGAGGGGACTTACCGGGATTTAACAGGTTCTTACCTGTATCCGTGGACAGTGCCCAGTTATTATGCTTACCACTGCCATTTACGCCCTGGAAAGGCTTCTCATGAAGAAGACATACCATGCCGTGACGTCTTGCCACATTCTTCATAATCTCCATGGTCAGCTGGTTATGATCAATGGAAATATTGGTTGTTGTATAAATAGGAGCCAGCTCATGCTGTGCAGGGCTAACCTCGTTATGCTCTGTCTTAGCCAGAATACCAAGCTTCCACAGTTCCTCATCCAGTTCCTTCATGAATGCGGAAATTCTGGGCTTGATAGCACCGAAATAGTGGTCACTCATTTCCTGGCCCTTAGGGGCAGGGGCACCAAACAGTGTGCGTCCACAGTAGAATAAATCCTTCCTCTTCTTGTAAACCTTCTCATCCACAAGGAAATACTCCTGCTCTGCACCGACTGTGGTATTCACCTTCTTCACGTCGTTCTCGCCAAACAGCTTCACAACACGAAGTGCCTGCTCGCCAATGGTCTCCATGGAACGAAGAAGAGGAGTCTTCTTATCGAGAGCCTCACCACCATAGGAGCAGAATGCGGTAGGAATACAGAGAACGCCATCCTTAACGAAAGCATAACTGGTAGGATCCCAAGCTGTATAGCCTCTTGCTTCGAAGGTTGCTCTCAGTCCACCTGAAGGGAAACTGGATGCATCCGGCTCACCCTTAATCAAGTTCTTACCGGAGAACTCCATAATCACACGGCCTTCATTCTGGGGTGTAATAAAGCTGTCATGCTTCTCAGCCGTAATACCGGTCAGAGGCTGGAACCAATGGGTATAATGGGTTGCTCCCTGCTCAATTGCCCAATCCTTCATGGCAATTGCGACTACGTTCGCCACCGCAATATCCAAATCCTTGCCGTCTTCAATGGTCTTACGAAGAGAGCTGTAGATGTCTTTGGGAAGTTTATCGCGCATGATGCTGTCATTAAATACCATGCTGCCAAATATCTCAGGAACATTACTTCTCATATTTGCTTTATCCTCCTTGGTAGTCTGCTACCATTCTATATCAGCAATATCTTTGTTGCAATCTAAATTCTTATCTGGTGCATTTCTTACGAATCTTCTTCAGTTCATCCACCGGGAACTGATAAGCCTTATTGCAGAACTGGCACTTCACCTCAATGGGCTCCCCATCCGTAATCATGCTATCCAGTTCCTTCTTACCTACAGCAATCAAGGCCTTCTCCACACGGCTCTGGTCGCAGTTACAGGAGAACTTGGTAGGCACTTTATCCAGAATCTCCACACCGAATTCACCAATCAACTCCTCAAGAATCTCTTCCGGAGACTTGCCCTCATCAAGAAGTGTGGTTACACCGGGCATAGAGCCAAGCTTCTCTTCCAGTCTGTCTATGATCTTCTCATCGGCAAAAGGCATCAGCTGAATAATGAATCCACCTGCCTGCTTCACCGTATTATTCTTATTCATCAGAACTCCCAAACCTACTGCAGAGGGAACCTGTTCGCTTACAGCAAAATAATAAGTAAGGTCTTCTGCAATCTCACCGGTCTTCAGTTCTACCTGTCCAACATAAGGATCCTTAAGTCCTAAGTCCTTAATGACACTTAACACACCGATACCAAGGGCACCGGACACATCCAGCTTACCGATGGAATTAGCCGGGATCACCACGTCGGGAACGATTGCATATCCCTTTACATTGGACGCGGAATCTGCTGTAACCATTAGTCCCTTAGCCGGTCCGGATCCGTTAATCTTAAGGGTCAGAAGATCCTTCTCACTCTTAAGGGTTGCACCCATCATGGCACCTGCTGTAAGAAGGCGGCCAAGGGCTGCAGTAATGACCGGGCTGGTATTATGCGCTGTTCTTGCGGTCTCTACAATTTCTCTTGTATATGCTGCAAAGGCACGGATCTGGCCATTGGCAGCGGTTGCTCTCACAATATAATCTTCCATGTTAACCTCTATGTCTCCTTCCCATTTACGGTCTGGGCTTCCTAGCCACGAAGTAGACTCTCTCACTCTGTTCCTGTACCGGCAAGTCAGTTAATTGATCACCGGGTTCCGGAACCTCCATAATCGTCTCCAGAATCAGACCCGACTGCGCAATCAGTTGTTCCACTTCCTGAATCGAGTATGCTCTCTGATAATGGAACTCCTGAAACCTCTTGAAGTAATCCTCTTCCGCAACATAAAGTGTCAATGCATACTCGTTAATACGACTCTCTTCATCATAGGTATTCTCCCAGATAAAACTGCACTCTTCACGATTCTCTGCAAAAGTCTGATCCCCAAGGAGATTCTCATATTTATACTCCGTATTCATATCAAATATGAAAATACCGTCGTAATCCAAATAGTTCCATACCAACTTAAATACGGTAAGCAAATCCTCCGGCTCGGTAATGTAATTCATACTGTCGCAGATACTGACCACACCTCTTACCGTACCATACAGTTCAAATTCCCGCATGTCCTGAAGAAGATAGAGAATATCTTCATAACCACCGGCGTCCCGCTTCTCCATGGCAATGGACAACATATCTTCCGAACCATCAACGCCAATCATGTCGTATCCTGCATCAGCAAGCAGTTCGGTTAATGTGCCGGTTCCGCAGCCAAGATCCAGAAGCAGACCGTCGTTAATACCGTAGGATTTCAGAATCTGACAGAGATTGTTACACCAATCCTTATAAGGAACATTGTCCATCAGTTCATCATATACTTGTGCAAAACTTGTATAAGCTTCCATGCTCTGCCTTACCTATTAAACAACCGAAAAGATTGCACTAAATACACCGGTACTCAGTACGCCCATAATAATTCCCGCGAGAATAACGCCCAGCATTACCGCGGTTACAGACTGCTTGAAGTCCATATCCAGTAGGGAAGCCGCCAGTGTTCCTGTCCATGCGCCGGTTCCGGGAAGAGGAATCCCCACAAATAACAGCAGTGCAAAGAACAGACCACGGCCTGCCTTGGCCTGTAATTTAGCTCCACCCTTATGGCCCTTCTTAAGACACCAGCTGAAGAATCCTCCGATAATAGGCTTGTCCGCACCCCACTCAAGAACCTTACGAGCGAAGAAGAAAATAATGGGAACAGGAAGCATATTACCCACGATGGCAATCACATAGCATAGCCAGAGTTTCAAGGGTGCTCCGTTCTCAATAAAGCCGATTGCATAAGGAATGGCGCCTCTTAATTCAAGCAAAGGAACCATGGAAATAAGGAAAACAAGTAAATAATGGATCATAAATTATCCTTTCTCATTGTCATAATAAATAACGTTGTTATATATCACCGTTGCATAACGCTGTTATTTATTCAAATACTGCTCCAGTTTATGAATAAAACGCTGCATCTGCGCAGGTGTTCCTATGGTAATTCTTAAGTAATTATCGATTCTGGGCTTCTTGAAATAACGCACGTAAATCTGCTCTGTCTTCAGATAGTTGAATATATCCTCCGCAGGTACAGACTGATGTGTGGCGAAGAGGAAGTTGGAGGAAGAAGGAAGGCAGTGGAATCCAAGGCGATTTAACTCCTTCACAGTCCATTCTCTGGTATTCACTACTCTCGCTACGGTATCCTTGAAATATTCGTCATCCTCAACGGAAGCGATTCCGTAATTAATTGCCGCACAACTCATTGTATAAGAGTTAATGGAGAACTTCACATCATTTAAATATCCGATTAATTCCTCAGAAGCCATGGCATATCCGATTCGCATACCTGCAAAAGATCTGGACTTACTGAACGTTCTTACCACTACCAGATTCGCATACTTCTCAAGAAGAGGAAGTGCTGTCTCTCCACCGAAGTCGACATATGCTTCATCCACAATGACGACAGAGTCCGGATTGTTCCTAATGATCTCCTCAATCAGATTTAAGGGTGCAGCTATGGATGTAGGGGCATTGGGGTTAGCAATAACAATACCGCCATTCTCTTGCTTATAGTCCTGTGCACACACCGTGAAATCTTCAGCAAGCGGAACTCTCTTATAAGGAATCTTATATAAATCCGCCCATACATCATAAAATGAATACGTAATATCCGGGAACAGAATGGGCTTCTCGCCTGCGAAAAAGGTCAGGAAGCAATTAGCCAAAACGTCATCGGAACCAACTCCTACAAATACCTGCTTCTCGCTAAGGCCGTGATAAGAGGCAAGAGCCTTGGCAAGGGGCTCTGCTGTAACATTCGGATAGAGTCGCATCTCATCAAGTGGCAGAGAATCTACCGCTTCCCTTACTCTGGGCGAAGGCCCGTAAGGATTCTCGTTGGTATTTAATTTAATCAGATCCCCCGTAACCTTAGGCTGTTCGCCCGGGGTATAAGGAGTTACACGTCTGATATTTGCAATATATTCTCCCATAATCATCCTCAACTTCGATTATTTATTTAATCCAATCTCCTGTGCAAGTTTCTCAAATGCAGGAAGTGAATTTACAATAGTCTCATAAGCTACACAGTAAGCGATACGCACGTAGCCGGGGCAACCAAAGCTGGTACCTGGAACAATCAGAATATGGTACTTCTTAGCCATTTCCGCAAAAGCCTTCTCATCTGCAATTGGAGACTTCATAAACAGGTAGAATGCACCGTCCGGCTTAATGCACTCAAATCCCAGTTTGCTAAGACCCTCATACAACGTCGTTCTGTTACGGTCGTAATATGCAATGTCTGTTGTCTCCTCAAGGCATCTCTCTACTACCAGCTGGAACAGAGAAGGCGCATTTACATAGCCGAGAATTCTGGTTGCAACGCCTGCTGCCGAATAAATCATTTCGAAGTCACTCATCTCTGAGGGGAACACCAAATATCCAATACGTTCACCGGGCAGAGATAAGGATTTGGAGAAAGAATATCCAACAATGGTATTCTTGTAATACTTGGGTACATAAGGAACCTCGATATCACCGTATACCAGTTCTCTGTAAGGTTCATCCGTAACCAGATAAATATCTGTGCCAAATTCCTTCTGCTTCGCTTCTAGAATTGCTGCCATCTTCTCATAAGTCTCTGCGGAATAAACCACACCGGTAGGATTGTTCGGAGAATTGACAATAACACACTTGGTTCTGGCTGTAATCTTCTCAGCAAATTCATCCAGCTTGGGCTGGAAAGTAGCGGTATCAGGGCTGATGACAACCAATTTACCGTCATAATTAGCCACATAATTTCTATATTCTGCGAAGAACGGTGCAAAGGTAATAACCTCATCGCCGGGGTTAAGCAGTGTTCTGAATACCACATTCAGGCCGGAAGCTGCGCCAACGGTCATAATAATGTTGCCTGCGCCGTAAGATGTTCCAAATTTCTTGTTGATTGAAGCAGCAACCGCTGCTCTTGTAGACTCAAATCCAATATTGGACATGTATCCGTGAAGTCTCATGGGATCTTCATTCTGAATCAGATCTACCACTGCTTCTTCTACAGCCTTGGGTGCCGGAACGTTGGGGTTACCCAGTGAGAAATCATACACATTCTCCGCTCCGTAAATCTTAGCCATATTCTGGCCTTCTTCAAACATTGCTCTGATGACAGATGAGCCCTGTACCAGGCCAACCATTTTCTCACAAATCATCTTAATCTCCTCCGCCTTCTGTATTCAGTCGTCCTGCATTAACAGTAGGATTACTGTTCTGCAGTCTCCTCGGTTTCTTCTGCCTCTACAACAGGTGTTGAAATCGTGGTCTTAAAGTCACTCTGGGTAAATACCTCCGCAATGGGTGAATCAGCAGGAAGAATCAAAGTCTTCTCACCTGTAGTCTTCATACTCTCTTTCGCTGCATCTAACGCTCTTACAAAGGTATAGAAATCACTCTTATCCTGATCCGCATAAGCTTCGGACAGTATTCTCATATATTCTGCTTCACCTTCTGCCTTAACGGTCTCTGCCTCTGCCTCAGCTGTTGACAGCATAATCGATACTTCCTTATCGGTAGTATTCTGGATAATCTGTGCCTTGGATGCACCTTCCGCAGTGTACTGAGCCGCAATATTCTCACGCTCTGAAATCATACGGGCATAAACTGCCTGCTTGTTATCATCGGGAAGATCCAGTTTCTTCACCTCAACGGTCATAATATCAATACCGTACTGACTGGATACTGTACCAATATGATCCATAATCTCCTCGGTCAGAGACTTAATCTGTACTACTGCAGTATTATCATCCAGTACCAAATTATTATTCTGTACATCCTCCATTGCATCATCTATAGTAATGGTCATCTTACCGTCACGGCTACGAATGACTTCATCCTGAGACATATTGGAAATGGTATTCTTCATTGCGTTATATACCAGCATATCAATTCTGTTCTCAGCATTACCAATAGAACAGCTAAGAGTCTGTGCAAACAAAAGGGGATCTGTTACACGCCACAATACATAGCTGTCAATAATCATAGACTTCTTGTCAGATGTAATAACATCTGAAGGTGGAATATCATAGAGCTGAATCTGTCTGGGAATAGTATCCACTGACTCAAGGAAGGGAATCTTCATATTTAATCCTGCTGTGGTTACAATTCTCTCAACACGTCCAAAACGACGAATCAGCTTATATTCATCTTCTCTACAGATTACAAACGAAGACTCAAAT
>JAZLHG010000375.1:0-2287 GCA_045616705.1 Lachnospiraceae bacterium
TGATCGTGCAACTCTTCTTATCAAAGAAGGAGATAAGAAGCCTATTATCATTAATATTACAGATGGAGATATGCAGCTGAAGATTAATTCAGCAGTTGGTTCCATGAATGAAGAAATTAATATTGATAAAGAGGGTAAGGATTTAATGATTGGATTTAATCCTAAATTCTTAATTGATGCATTAAGAGTAATTGATGATGAGAATATTTCTCTTTATATGGTGAATCCCAAGGCTCCCTGTTTTATAAGAAATGATGAAGAATCATATATTTATCTGATTCTTCCGGTTAACTTTAATACTGTAGGTTAATATGGAAAAAATAACAATTAGAGATGATTTCATTAAGCTTGGCCAGGCAATTAAACTTGCAGGACTTGTGGAATCAGGAGTGGAAGCTAAGGAATGTATTCAGGATGGTCTGGTATATCTTAACGGAGAAATAGAATATCAGCGTGGTAAAAAGGTAGTACCCGGTGATGTAATTTCCTTTGAAGGACAGGAAGTTAAGGTGGAGAGAGCATAATGATTCTTAAATCATTAGAACTTGTAAATTACAGAAATTACGAAAAAGTACATATTGTTCCGGATCCGGGTGTTAACATTTTATATGGTGATAATGCCCAGGGTAAGACGAATATTCTGGAATCTATTTATTTATGTGGAACTACCAAATCACATAGGGGAAGCAAAGATAAAGAGATTATTAAGTTTGGCAGGTCGGAATCACATATCAGATGCTTTTTCGATAAAAATGGAACAGAATATCAGATTGATATTCATTTAAGAGATGAGAAATCCAAGGGAATTGCTATTAACGGAATGAAACTTAAAAAAGCTGCAGATCTGTTAGGGCTTGTTAATATCATTTTATTTTCTCCGGAGGATTTATCCATTATCAAAAACGGTCCTTCGGACCGTAGAAGGTTTGTAGATTCAGAACTCTGTCAGCTTGACAAAGTATATTTATACAATCTCTCCAATTACAATAAGATTGTGAACCAACGCAATAATTTACTTAAGGATATTTATGTGCATCCTGAACTTCGAGAGACTCTTGATATCTGGGATTCACAGCTTGTGAATATTGGACGTAAGATTATTGAACGTCGTCAGTCTTTTGTAGAACAGTTAAATGATATTATTGCTGATATTCATCATAATTTGTCCGGCGGCAAGGAACATCTGCAGATTAAATATGATCCCAATATCAGTATAGAGGAATTTGAGAATAAACTTCTTCGTAACAGAGAAAAAGATATTAAGTATAAAATAACTTCCGTGGGTCCTCACAGAGATGATTTTATTTTCTTGATCAATGATTATGATGTTAAGAAATACGGTTCTCAGGGTCAGCAGAGAACAGCTGCTCTTTCGCTGAAATTATCAGAAATAACGCTTGTGAAGCAGTTGACCGGTAATACACCGATTCTTCTTCTGGATGATGTCTTGTCGGAACTTGACAGCAACAGGCAGAATTATCTGATTAATTCAATCAGTGATATTCAGACCATCATAACCTGTACAGGCCTTGATGAGTTTGTAAACAGCAGAATTGTGATTAATAAGATATTTAATGTTTCTAATGGTGAAGTTGAATCTAATCATAAGGAGTAATTATAAATGGCAAATGAGTACGGTGGAGATCAAATCCAAATATTAGAGGGTTTGGAAGCAGTCAGGAAACGTCCCGGTATGTATATCGGTTCTACTTCCGTTAGAGGTCTGCATCACCTGGTTTATGAAATAGTGGATAATGCAGTGGATGAGGCACTGGCAGGATTCTGTAATACCATTAAGGTTACCATTAATCCGGATAATTCCATTACTGTTATTGATAACGGTAGAGGTATTCCTGTTGATATTAACCATAAGTCAGGTCTGCCTGCAGTTACGGTTGTATTTACCATTCTTCATGCCGGCGGTAAGTTCGGCGGTGGAGGATACAAGGTATCCGGTGGTCTTCACGGTGTAGGTGCATCCGTTGTTAATGCATTATCCAATTGGCTGGAAGTTCGTATCCATAGAGATGGCAAGGAATATTTCCAGAGATACGAAAGGGGTGTCGTTGTTGAAGAACTGAAGGAAGTAGGTACTTATGAAGGTAATGAGACAGGTACCATGGTTACTTTCCTTCCGGATGATACTATTTTCGAAGAAACAGTATTTGATTTCGATACCTTGAAGCAGAGACTTCGCGAAATGGCATTTCTTACCAAGAATCTTCGTATTGAACTTCGTGATGAGCGTGGAGAAGAATCTGTTGAGAAGGTGTTCCATTACGAGGGT
>JAZLHG010000376.1:0-1343 GCA_045616705.1 Lachnospiraceae bacterium
CTTAGCCGTCCCGTCCAGTTTCGTAAGAATTACACCGCTAACATTCGTAGCTTCATTAAATTCTTTGGCCTGATTCAAAGCATTCTGTCCGGTTGCACCATCAAGAACTACCAGTGTCTCCTTATAGGCATCCGGGTATTCTCTCTCAATAATGCGGTTCATTTTACGAAGTTCTTCCATCAGATTCTTCTTGTTATGAAGACGACCTGCTGTGTCACACAATAATACATCCACATTTCTTGACTTCGCAGATTGAAGTGCGTCAAATACTACAGAGGAAGGATCCTGGCCTTCTGTTCCTTTAATGATATCCACGTCTGCTCTATCGGCCCAAACAGCCAACTGATCCACAGCCGCTGCGCGGAAAGTATCGGCCGCTGCAACCATAACCTTTTTGCCTTTGTTCTTAAGAAGCAACGCCAACTTACCAATACTTGTGGTCTTACCAACACCGTTTACGCCAACCACAAGAACCACACTCTTACGGTTCTCAAATTCATAGGCATTGGGGTCCTGTTGCATCTGATTACGGATGGACTGCATAAGATAATCCCTGCACTCGTCACATCTCTTCAAATGCTCCCGCTTCACATGCTCTTTCAGATCATCAATAATCTTCTGGGTAGCATGAACCCCTACATCACCCATAATGAGGATTTCTTCCATTTCCTCATAGAAATCATCATCTATTTCAGAGGCAGTAAATACCGCATCAAGTCCTGACACGATTTGATTTCTGGTTTTACTGAGTCCCTGTTTCAGTCGCTCAAAAAAGCCTTGATTCTCCATTAATCATCCAAATCCTTATCAATCAAATTGACAGATACCAATGCGGACACACCCTTCTCCTGCATGGTAATACCATACAGTCTGTCACCCTGTTCCATAGTACCTCTTCTGTGGGTAATCACAATAAACTGCGTATGTTTGGTCAGTTTATGAAGATAACCTGCAAATCTTCCTACATTAGATTCATCCAGTGCTGCCTCAATCTCGTCCAACAGACAGAAAGGTGAAGGCTTCAGATTCTGAATTGCAAACAGCAATGCGATTGCGGTTAACGCTTTCTCGCCACCGGACAACTGCATCATATTCTGCAGTTTCTTACCGGGTGGCTGCGCAATGATACGAATGCCTGCAGTAAGAATATCTTCATCCTCCTGCAGTTCCAATGTTCCTTTACCACCGCCGAACATTTCTTTGAATACAACGTCAAATTCCTTAGAAATCTCTTTGAATTTCTCATCGAACTGCTTGCGCATCGCTTCATCCAGTTCATCAATAATTCCAATCAGAGTCTCCTCAGCTGCCACCATATCATCATACTGACCCTTCATGAAGGT
>JAZLHG010000377.1:0-2258 GCA_045616705.1 Lachnospiraceae bacterium
CGATCTGATGATTATTTTCTGAAACCGGAGAGTAGTGTCAGGAGTCATGTGCGTACGAATCTTAAGAACTTTTTTGATAAAACAACAAATGTGTTGGCAACAACAAGTTATGTAGCTACGCCGCTTATTTCGGTGGGAAAGACACCTCAGGTTATAAAAGCTTCTGAAATGGTATACAATATTGCATTTGATAAGAATGGTAGCAGTGCAGTTGCAAATACTCCTGCAATCAGCAGAATCAAGTTTGATACGGAAGTAAAATTGTACGATATCTCGGCTATTTCCAGACCGGGCTATACTTTCAAAGAGTGGAACACGAAATCTGACGGAACCGGTAAAGGATATGCTGCGGGAACTTTGGTCAAGAAACTTGCAAGCATCAATAATGAAACAATTACTTTGTATGCAATATGGAATCCCATAGCGTATAAGGTTAATTACGTACTTAACGGTGGTGTGAACAGCACTAAGAATCCTACCACACATACGGTAGCCAAGTCGGTTTCTCTCAGAAAACCTACCCGTGAGGGATACAAATTTGTCGGTTGGTATGTAAACCCTAAATTCAGCGGTAAGAGATATACAAGTATTATCAAGAGCACTTCCGATATTACTTTCTATGCTAAATGGAATCCGATTGTATATACAATCAAATTTAATGGCAATTCCATAAAGGCCGGTGGTGTTACCGATAGAACAAGAACTATGGCAAAGCTTGAATATGATAAGACATATACTCTTAAGGAAAACCGCTATGTAAGTAAAGCGGGTAAAAAGTTCCTTGGGTGGAATACTCGGGCAGACGGAAAAGGAACAAGTTATTCAAATATGGCGCAGGTTAAGAATCTTGTGAGCAAGAATAAGAAAAGTATTACCCTTTTTGCACAGTGGGGTAATTAAAAGATACTGTTTAGGGACCAGGCAGTAATAATTAAAACGTGTGCAGACGGCAATCATAAATCGAAAGGATGTAAATTGAACAGATTATATGAGAAGAATCATGTTGATTGTTGCCTATGATGGTACGAACTATAATGGATGGCAGCTTCAGCCTAACGTAGCAACTATAGAAGGTGTGCTGAATGACAGAATATCTACACTTCTTAAAGAAGATGTACATGTAATAGGTGCAAGCCGAACCGATGCGGGGGTTCACGCTAAGGGTGCTGTTGCTGTATTTGATACGGATTCTTCTATTCCAGGAGAGAAATTTTCTTTTGCGATTAATGCAGAACTTCCTGACGATATAAAGATAATGTCCTCAAGAGAGGTAAGGGTGGATTTCCATCCAAGAAAAACGGAGTGTCGCAAGATGTATTGTTACAGTATCTTAAATGATACATTTGAATCGCCCATGCTTAGGCTATACTCTGATTGGGTGCATGGTCCACTTGATGAGAAAGTGATGGCAGAGGGTGCCAAGTATCTTGTCGGTGAACATGATTTTGCAGCTTTTTGCAGCGTGGGTTCGTATGTCGAAACGACGGTTCGGACAATATATGAAATTAGAGTTGAGCGCAAAGACAAGCTTGTAGAGATAAGTGTTACGGGAAACGGTTTCCTCTACAATATGGTGCGCATAATCGCAGGAACGTTGATAAGCGTAGGGCAGGGAAGAATCAAACCTTGGGAAGTAAAATCCATTTTGGAATCAAAGGATCGAACCAAAGCCGGTATGACGGCTCCCGCCAAGGGACTGTGTCTTGTAGGTTATCAGTTTGAAGATGAGATTTTTGTTGTTGACAAATAAATAATAAATATTTTATTATATTTGGTAACTTGATTGCATACAGGCAATCTCTTATAGTAATCATAAAGGTGTTGAAGAAGAAGAGTACATATTTGTACATGTCAGAGAGAGCGTTCGTTGTCGGTGTTTGGTGAGTCTTGATTTGTTGCATGAATTTGATAGTACCAAGCTCGACATAGGCTGGAAAATGCTTCATGGAAAAATATGGAAGGTAGCTTTGGAGCCGATATTCTGAGAAAGCAAGATTTATTTTGGATTAGGAATATCCGTTTAATCCGCGTCAGAGATAATGAAGTGATAAATCAAGGTGGTACCGCGTTTATACGCCCTTGCTGTGTGCGAGGGTTTTTTTTATCTCAGTGAGAGCCCCACTTCTATAAGTGGGGAATTGACGATTATTCTTGGCGGTTTAATCGCCCGCTAAGATAAACGCTCCGCGAGAGATTCTTGAATACAGGAGGAATGTTTATGAGTAAGGAATTAGCGAAAACCTATGATCCTAAGGGAA
>JAZLHG010000378.1:0-1080 GCA_045616705.1 Lachnospiraceae bacterium
GGAAGAGGCTGCTTCACATCCGCTTCTACCTGGGTATATGTGGTAGGAGATCCTATTCCGCCATTAGCATTCAATGTATAGGAATATTCCCACACTGCCTTCAGCGTTACTGCCGCACCATTCTTAACAGCCCAATCGGAATTAACGGATTCACCGGGAGCAAACTCAGGATATACGCCATTCATCTTCGTAGCGCTTCTCCAGGTCTTAAACTCATATCCCGGTCTTGTAAATTCATTCTCCGGAATGGTCATGGCCTCGTCATACGTTACCGTTACAGATTCCATCTTCTCCAGCCTATTGCTGTTGTTGCCTGCAAACTTCACTGTATAGTGAATGGGTGTCCACTGGGCATATAAATGAACTTCATCGTTATCTAACTCTGTTAGGTTAGTTACTTTATCCTTCGGCTTATAGATTTCAGCCGGGTCATCTGCTGAGGTTCCCCAGCCGGCGAAGATATAACCGGTTCGGCTGTAAGCACTGGCAGCAATAGCATAGGTCTTGTCAATCAGAACCTTGACCGGGGCCATACTTCCCTTGGTTGCACCATTGCCTTCATAGACTACTCTATAGGAATAGGGTTCCCAAATAGCATACAAGGTGTGTGTCAATCCTGTAGTTACCCTGGTTCCTTCTGTCACTCTCACGCCTTTACTTAATTTCGTATACCATCCGGCAAAAGAATAGCCATCCTTTATCGGTATAGGTAATTCCCCATAGGTCTCACCCTTGGTAACAATCTTATAAGACGGGCTTACGTCTCCACCATTTGCATTAAAATACACCGTCGGTGTAGGAATTGGTGTGGGTGTAGGCGTGGGCCTTGGTGAAGGTGTAGGGGTCGGTGTGGGTGTGGAACTGCCGTTTGATTTCCAATGTGCATAGAAAATCACATCATATTTAACAGCGCCGTGATTCGGAACTACATATCCTACCAAATCATCTGTGACCTGATTACCACCGGTTTTGGCATCATACCAGCCTAGGAACGTATGTCCACTTCTCTCAGGGGTATAACTGTTTATCCAGGAACCAATCACATCCCCGTGTCGATGGGAATTATCATTTAGAATATGG
>JAZLHG010000379.1:0-6546 GCA_045616705.1 Lachnospiraceae bacterium
CTCTGAAGCACAGAAGTAGAATTATAAATATGGAAAATAACATTGTCGATGGCTTCGATTGCCTGGAAGGTACGGTCAATCAGTTCTTCTCTACACTGGGTCAGAACCTGCATCCATACGCCCTCAGGAATCTTCTTACGGTCAACGAGCTGTCTTAAGAAATCATATTCAATCTGTGATGCAGCAGGGAAACCGATTTCAATCTCCTTAAATCCAAGCTTCAGAAGCAGATCATAGAATTCCATCTTCTCTGATACAACCATGGGATCAATCAGAGCCTGGTTACCATCCCTTAAGTCTACACTACACCAGATGGGTGCTTCCTGAATCTCCTTATTCGGCCATTCTCTCTCCGGATAATGTAATACCGGATTGCGCTGATAACGCTTGTAGTTTAACATCTTCTCATCCTCCATATCTCCTCTATACGAGGCGAAAAAAAAGAGCCGGCTATGCCGGCTCAGTCCTTCTTATTCACCTAATCCACCCTCGATTGCTTTAATCAAGGTATCAAGGGCTTCAACTTCGTCCTCGCCTTCGCATACAAATTCAACTTCATCTCCACATTTGACACAAGCCCCCAGAACACTTAGGACACTCTTAGCGTTTGCAGTGTTCTCGCGGAAATTAAAGGTTATTAGTGACTTGAATTGCATTGCTTCCTTGCATAGGATACCTGCGGGTCTTAAATGCAGTCCTGTAGGATTCTTAATCACTACCTTCTGACTAACCATCTTCAATACCTCCATCTTCTCTGTGTCATTGCATAAATATTATATCATCTTATGTATGGATTCACAAGCAAGAAGTAATGGCAGCTAGCCCATTATCTTCTCAATCAGAGATGCTAATTTCTTAGCCTCTTCATCAATCTCCTGCTGATTCTTACCCTCAATCATGACACGCACAAGGGGTTCTGTTCCGGAAGGGCGAATAAGCACCCTGCCCTCACCGGCGAATTTCTTCTCAATCTCTGCAATCGCAGAAGCTACTTCAGGATAAGACATAAATGCATTCTTCTTATCATTCGGTACCGCCGCATTCACAAGCGCCTGGGGAAGAACTTCCATAATCTTAGTCAGTTCTGACAGAGGCTTACCGGTTTCTACCAACACCTGTAATAAATGAAGTGCAGACAGTAGTCCGTCACCTGTTGTATTCTCATCAAGCAAAATCACATGTCCGGACTGTTCACCACCGAGATTGGCGTCAATCTCTCTCATACGCTCCAATACATAGCGATCTCCTACTTTAGTCTGTTCAACCTGAATTCCCTGTTCTTTACCCATTAAGAAGAATCCAAGATTACTCATTACGGTTGCAACAATGGTATCCTGCTTAAGAGTGCCCTTCTGCTTCATAAAGTTACCGATGACTGCCATAATCTCGTCACCGTTAACCTTATTGCCCAGTTCATCAACAGCCAGAAGACGATCCGCATCACCGTCAAATGCCAGGCCAACCTGTGCATGCTCTTCTACCACTCTGCTCATCAATTCTTCCATATGAGTGGAACCGCATTTTGCATTAATGTTGGTACCATCCGGATTATTATGAATGGCAACAACCGCAGCACCTAATCTCCTAAGAGTCTCAACTGAAGTACAATAAGCGGCACCCTCTGCTGTATCAACCACAATCTTCATGCCCGTTAAATCTACCTGAATGGCATTCATGGCATAGTGAATATACTCTTCACCGGCATCCGTCCGGTATTCCACCTTACCTACTTCTGCACCGGTAGGCTTAGGAACACCTTGCATATTGTTCTGAATCAGGGATTCTATTTCATCTTCAACCGCATCCGGAAGCTTGTATCCGTCACCGCTGAAGAATTTGATTCCGTTAAATTCTACCGGATTATGACTGGCAGAGATTACAACACCTGCATCCACCTTGTACTTGCGAGTAAGATAGGCAACCGCCGGTGTGGGAACCACACCAACGAAAATAGCATTTGCTCCAACGGAACAAATGCCTGCCATCATGGCATTTGCAAGCATATCTCCTGAAATACGGGTATCGCAGCCAACCAGAATCGTTGCTTTATGGGAAGTATGTTTGGTCAGTACATAAGCACCGGCCTGTCCTAACTGCATTGCAAGAAGTGGTGTTAACTCCTGATTGGCAACGCCTCTTACACCATCAGTTCCAAATAATCTGCTCATATATCTATTCTCCTGCTAATCCTCTTCTTCCTCATCCGGTTCAGATTCATCATCCTCAGCACTGGCAAGTTCAGCATCTTCTGTTTCCTCATCTGTAGATGCGGTAACATTCGCACTTACACCCTGCCCGGATACTTCAGTAGAGTCTTTTTTGCCAATTAACCCATGATCTCCGGCATTTCCGTTACCCTGTACCAGAATCACTTCCAGGTATACCTGTCCGCTTACGCTAATACCGTTGGGACATGTGAAGGTCACAAGACCATCATTGGAGCCTTGATGAACCATACCATCGGTAAGTTCTTCACCATCATTTAATCTGGGAACCAGCTTGGATGCATCAATGGTACCCGTAATAGACTGCAAATCAGCCTGATCCAGCACATTGGACAGACCCATTACTGTAATCTGTTTACCTGTTCCGATATCAACTAACTGCGCAATATATCCTTCCGGTACATTCTCAATGGTAATATTGCTAAGAGGTACTTCTACCATTCTGGACTGAAGAGGTTCCACATGGATGGTAGCCGTAATATTGCCGTCGAAGCCCTGGTCTGCAAACATCAAGCCATCAGGCAGGAAATCCAGAATATTAACAATCGTGGTAACATTCTCTCTTGCACCTGCAACGGATAATCTGTCATCAGGAATTACGACATGGGCATATTCATCAAATATACTTCCGGAACCTGCAATAAGAACCTTCTTCGGCTCACAGTCAATGCCTCCGGTCGCTCCGAAGCCTTCTGCCGGTGTGCCGGATACTGCAGCGAGCACAGGTACTTCCTTGGTTCCAAGAACCTGAGCCTCAATATGAACTTCCGGTACAGTAGTTGTCAACATCGGATTTGTAACTTCATTACCATTAACATCTAAGAGATGAACTGACGATGTTGTGGAGAAATCCTTGTTGATACCGGTTACATCGATTTCCGCTGTTGCGGATACAATGGTATTAATCACAGATTCAGGTCCGGATATGGACACGATACTCACAGAAGTCTTCATAGGACCAAGTACCTTGCCTGCATTTACGGAACCTGTTGTCTCTACATTAATTTCCAACTGTTTCTTGGCCAGATTCTCAACACGCACCTGAAGATTCTTGGTTCTTGCAGTCAGGTTATCAATCCTGTCGGAGAATCTTGTGGATCTGACTTCAATGGGCACTGTGGCCATAAACGTCAAATCCTTCATATTTGCCGTAGCCTTAATATATTCCTTGCTCATCTGGTCGATAATAGATCTCTTGGCCGAAATGGTAACGGATATATTATCTGTCTCATCCAGCACCTCGTAAGTCTTGCCCTCACCGATAATTGCTTCCGTGTTGGTAATCTCTACCGGAATACCCGTGTAGGTTCTGCTGATTACAGGATCGTCTACATTCACTACCACAAGCCACAGGATAATTGCACCGATAATTGCAATAATTTTCAGGCCGAGGTTATTTGTCAGATGTTTTTTCATTTCTCGACCATCCTTTCCAGAAGAGAATCTTCTTCTCCTCTACAACCTTATCCTGAAGTTTCACAAGCATCCGTCTCATTTGTTCCACGTCCACATTGGGATAGAGAATTCCGTCCTTGGCAAGAGACACTCTTCCTGTCTCCTCAGACACAATTACGGTAAGGGAATCTGTTACCTCTGAAATTCCCACACCCGCTCTATGTCTGGTTCCCAGGTCTTTAGACAGTGCCATATTATCTGACAGAGGAAGGTAGCAGGTTGCTGACATCACTCTGTCTCCACGAACAACAACGGCACCGTCGTGAAGCGGTGTATTGTGTTCAAAAATATTAATCAGTAACTGACTGGACAGAACGGAATCCAACTTAATTCCGGTCTTCTCATAATCCATGAGAGGATCCTTATTCTCAATGACAATTAACGCACCTGTCTTAGCTCTTCCCATGGTATAGCTGGCACGAATAATCTCCTCTATGGTCTGATCGCTGAATAATTCACCGGCCACCTTACTTGTGTCCACCGTAAATATTGACCTCAGAATATTTCGGTTACCCAGTTTCTCAAGCGCCCTTCTCAGTTCCGGTTGAAATACAATAACTACAGCAACAATGGCGAAATTAAACACTTTCTCGGCTAACCACACAATCGTGGTCATGCCAAAAATAGCTGCAATCATAACAAATCCAAGAACCACAAGGATTCCCTTCACCAACGACCACGCCTTTGTACTACGAACCCAGAGAATCAAACGGTAAAGGAGAAAAGCAATAATGATAATCTCCACCACATCGGTCCACATGATGCTCGGTATAGAAAGCCAGGTCAAATATTTATCTGTAAATGTACTAAACTTATCAAATATTTGGCTCATAACACCTATTCATCCATATATTCTCTCCGCTGTTTACCCTGCGGATTTATTCTTCTCACTTTGTTCTGGGGTGCCTCAACAGAAATCTTCGGCACTGCCTTAACGTAATAATAATATTCATCATCCTCAAACTGTACATACTCCGTACGGGAATAATCCAGATTGTGAACAAAGAACTGAATCACAAACACGATGACAACAGATGCCAGCGTTCCCAGAATCACACCTACTACGCTTACATCCGCTTCCATGCTTACGCTTCCAATCAGAATAATCAGAATCTCAAGAACTGCACCAAATCCCAGTGCAATATACCAGGAATAATTAATGGACAATCTCCTGATCAGATATACAACCAGAACAGTAATACAAAAAGCAGCCGTCATCAGAATCATAGTCGGATTCTTCAGCAAATTATCAATTACCATTCTGAAACCGGTCAATGCAGTATCTACACCACTCTCGCCGGAGAACTGTTCGGAATGAAGGTTCACGTAATGAATCATATAATACGCAACAGTTCCGCAGCCTACAGAAATACAGGATAACGGTCCGCCAACAAATCCCATAGCCAGAGGAAGCACGTAAGGAATCTTAAGGACAAAGAACAGCGGTGTCAGAATAACTGCCACAGCTTCCTTCGGAGTGAACCTGAAATAAATAACGAACATAATCAGGAATACCATTGCAATTACCAATGCACACTCCATGGACAGTGCATAAATATGAACCACAACCACAAGAGCTGCCAGTATCACCATAACGTTCATGGGCAGGAATGATCCAAGAAGTGCAACAATCAATACAATTGCAGGATTCTTCAGTCTGCTCATAAATCCGATTGCTGAGTTCACTGCAATCATCATAAACAGCATGACAATGAATTTCAGCACTGGATTGATATACATCTCAAACTTGGCATAGAATCTGATGATTTTTTCTTTGATTTCAAGTAAATTCGTCATAGAACTATCTCTCCGTAAATATCACTAAACGTGGAAATGCGTCGCAGAATTATCGGCGACGCTCGCTTTCTCTCTCATAAAGCATGTGCAATTCCTTAAGTTGCTGCTGATACTGTTTGATCCGCTTCTTGGATCTTGTAAATCGAATCACATATACGAAATAGGAAATCAGCAAATAAATCAGCAGAACAATCACATATCTGACCAGCCATTCCTTACCAAATGCTGCCAAATCGATCTTATACAAATCCGCGAGGAAATTTTCAAGATCATACAGCAGATACAATCCGAATATCACCGCAAATCCAATGGTCACACAGATTGCCGACTTCAGTAATTGAAAGCTTAAGTAATCTCCTCTGAAATACCCGTTCACAGCAATGTCCTTCTTGCCGTCTACTTCATCGAAAGCGGCCATTCTGGTCATCAGTCTTATCTTCTCGTTATTAAGCATATTAAGCCTCTATCGTCTTATTTCTGAAGGAAACGCATTCTGGGGTTATCCTTGGAACTTCCGGTATCCACAGGCTGCTGAACCACTCTCTGTCTGCCTGCTGCGGAAAGGGTACGAACCATATCTGCCTTACACTTATCGCAGAAACGACCTGTCATAATGGCCTTGCCACACTTCTCACACTCAACACCAACACCGGAGCCCTCTGCGAATACCAGTCTCTCTTCACGAACCCACTGTCTGATCTGAGACTCATCAACCTCACATTCTTCTGCAACGGTCTTAATAGTGGTATCCTTGTTATTCTGAATATATTCCTTAACCTTCTGGAAACGCTCTTCCATAACGTCTCTGCAGGTAGGGCACAGGGGTGCGCCTGTAACATATGTAAAAATTCTTCCGCACATCTTACAATTACGAACGTTCATAATAACCTCCTAGGTATTCCTGCCAATGCACAGCGAAACGAAGTAAACTTCCTTTACTCCGGATGCCTTCAGGCACCGTGCAGCAGCATCTATTGTAGCCCCCGTTGTATAGATGTCATCAACGAGTATAGCTAATTCTAATTTTACATCATTCACGCTTGTTTTGAAAGCCTTTTTCAAATTATTT
>JAZLHG010000380.1:0-3950 GCA_045616705.1 Lachnospiraceae bacterium
CGGTGTTCACGGAATTCATCCTGAACTTGTTAAACTTCTTGGTAGAATGAAGTTTAGAACAAGTTATGGACAGAATGCACTGAAGCATTCCATCGAGGTATCATTATTATCCGGTCTTCTTGCATCAGAACTTGGTGTGGATGTAAGACTTGCAAAGCGTGCAGGACTTCTGCATGATATTGGTAAGTCAGTAGACCATGAGATGGAAGGTTCACATATTCAGCTGGGTGCTGATTTGTGTCGTAAGTATAAGGAATCTGCAACTGTTATTAACAGTGTGGAATCACATCATGGCGATGTAGAACCCCAGACATTAATCGCTTGTATCGTTCAGGCTGCTGATACAATTTCTGCAGCAAGACCCGGTGCTAGAAGAGAGACACTTGAGACATATACTAACAGATTAAAACAATTAGAAGACATTTCAGACTCCTTTAAGGGCGTCGATAAATCTTTTGCTATTCAGGCAGGTCGTGAGATTCGAATCATGGTTGTACCCGAGCAGGTATCGGATGACGATATGGTACTTATGGCTCGTGATATTTCTAAGAAGATTGAAGAAGAAATGGAATATCCCGGTCAGATTAAGGTTAATGTTATTCGAGAGAGCCGCGTAATTGATTACGCCAAATAATATGATTTGAATAAGTGATTCAGATTACAGAGAGAACGAGAGATCGTTCTCTCTTTTTTTGTAGTTCATGATGAGTCAAGTGAATATTTATGCTTCTCATGGTCTTAATACCGGTTGATTATGATATAATAAACAATGTGGAATTCAAAACAGTGAAATATCCCTTGGTTTAGGATATTTAAATATTAGGAGGTTGCTGGTAATGAAGGATGAACTGAAGAAACTGATTGATGTTGCTGCCGGAAGATGCCCTGCGGATGTTGTCTTAAAGGGTGGCAATGTAGTCGATGTATTTCGTGGGATTGTAAGAACTGCTGACGTTGCAATTTGTGGTAACCAGATTGCCGGTGTCGGTGAGTATGAAGGTAAGGAAATTATTGACGTGACCGGTAAGTATATTATGCCCGGATTAATTGATAGTCACATTCATATTGAATCATCTTATCTGAGCCCTGAGGAACTTGGTAAGATTTTAGTACCTCATGGTACGTCTACCATCATTGCGGATCCTCACGAGATTGTGAATGTATGTGGAATCCGTGGTTTGGACTACATGATTCATGCTTCCAAGCAGACGAAGTTAGATATTCGTTTTATGCTGCCGTCCTGTGTGCCTGCAACTCCGTTTGAAAATGCCGGTGCTACCGTAAATGCGGAAGACATGGAGGATCCGATTCTTAGAGATGAAATTCTTGGTCTTGGCGAATTTATGAATTCTGTGGGGGTTATTTATAATGATGACAGTGTAATTGATAAGTTGCTTGTTGCAAAACGTGCAGGGAAATTGATTGACGGTCATTCACCTGGGGTATCCGGTAAGGATCTTAACGCATATAACTGTGTAGGTATTCTGGCGGATCATGAGTGTTCTACATTGGAAGAAATGGAAGAGCGATTAAGTAACGGTATCTATGTCATGTTAAGACAGGGTAGTGCCTGTCACAATCTGCTTACACTGGTTAAGGATGTTGATCGTTATACTTCCAGAAGATGTTTGTTCTGTTCCGATGACAGACAGCCCGAGACCATCTTCAAGGAAGGACATCTGGATAATCACTTAAGAATGTGTGTAAGAGAAGGCATCGATGCTATTACCGCTATTCAGATGGGTACATTAAATGCGGCAGAGTGCTTTGGCCTAAAGAATCAGGGAGCTATTGCTCCGGGATACAGAGCAGATTTAAATGTTGTAGACAACCTGGAAGATTTCAACACTGCACTCATGTTTATTGCCGGTGAATTGGTTGCTAAGGATGGCGAGTATTTATTCCCGGTGGAGAAATATGATATCTCTTCTGTGAAGGGCAGTACTGTTGTGAAGGATTTCTCTGCGGAGAAGTTTAAAATGCATTTAAAGAGCGGCCACGTGAATGCAATCGGTGTTCTTCCCGGTGGTGTCGTTACTGAGAAAAAGGTTATTGATATACAGCTAGATGATCAGGGTGAGTTTGTATATAATCCGGATGAGGATGTTGTGAAGGTTGCGGTTGTTGAGAGACACCACAATACAGGCAATGTTGCTTGCGGTTTCTTAGTAGGATACGGTATTAAATCCGGTGCGATTGCACTTTCAATTGCTCATGATTCTCACAATATCATTGTTACAGGTGTATCGGATGAGGACATGGAATTTGCGGTTAGGGAACTGGTCAAACAGGAAGGTGGAATTATTGCCGTTAAGGATGGCAAGGTAATTAGTTCCATGCCCATGCCTATAGCGGGACTAATGAGTGATAAAGATGGAAAATGGGTAGAAAAAACACTTTTAGAAATACACAATATCATGTATAATGAGCTAGGAGTGAATCAAGAGGTTGAGCCTGTGATGACATTATGCTTTATGTCTCTTGCAGTAATTCCTGAACTTAAACTCACGGATATGGGTTTGTTTGATGTGGTTAAGTTTGATTTCATTCCGGTAGAAACCAATTAACTATTTAAGGAGAAGGTTATGTTAGAGAAATTGTTCAAACTCAAAGAAAACAAAACTGATGTTAAGACCGAGGTCCTTGCAGGTATTACAACTTTCATGACAGTTGCGTATATCCTTGCAGTCAATCCGTCTATCCTTTCCGCATCCGGTATGGATTCATCGGCGATCTTGGTTGCTACTGCAGTAGCTTCGTTCATTGCCTGCGTTGCAATGGCGCTGCTTGCAAATTACCCCTTTGTTCTTGCACCGGGCATGGGCTTAAATGCTTACTTTGCATTTACTGTTTGTGGTGCTATGGGTTACTCCTGGCAGGTTGCTCTGTTCGCAATCCTGATTGAAGGTGTGATCTTCCTGCTTCTTTCTGTTACTAATGTGCGTGAAGCAATCTTCAATGCGATTCCTATGACTCTGAAGAAGGCAGTATCTGCCGGCATCGGTTTATTCATCGCATTCATTGCTCTGCAGAATGCCGGCATCATTGTTAACGATGATTCTACTTTGGTTGTTATGACTAAGTTCTATCAGAATTTCTCAACTGCAGGTATTACAGCGCTTCTCGCAGTTGTTGGCTTCTTTATTATCGCTTTCTTGTGCCAGAAGAAGTTTAAGGGTGCAATTCTTGTTGGTATCTTCGCTACATGGATTATCGGCATTATCTGCCAGCTCTGTGGTGTATATGTACCTGATTACGAGAATTTCTTCTCTTTGATTCCTTCATGGTCAAGCTTTGATATTACAGCAGTAGGTACAACCTTCGGTCAGTGCTTCAACTTTGCTGCTATGGGTGGCGTTAAGGTTATGGACATGGTTGTTATCGTATTTGCTTTCCTGTTTGTAGATGTATTTGATACGCTCGGAACGGTAGTTGGTGTGGCAATGAAGGCTGACATGCTCGACGAGAATGGCAAGCTTCCCAGAATTAAGGGCGCTCTTCTTGCAGATGCTATCGGTACAACCGTTGGTGCAATCTTCGGTACTTCTACTGTAACAACTTATGTAGAGAGTTCTTCAGGTGTATCTGAAGGTGGTAGAACAGGTCTTACAGCAATTACAGCCGGTCTCCTGTTCTTATTATCCTTAATCCTTGCTCCGATCTTTATCTCCATTCCCAGCTTCGCAACAGCTCCGGCTCTGCTCTATGTTGGATTTTTAATGATCTCTGCAGTTAAGGATATCGATTTTACAGATCTTACAGAAGCTGTACCTGCATACCTTTGCTTACTGTTCATGCCCCTTGCATATAGCATTTCTGATGGTATCGCACTTGGTATGGTATCCTATGTAGTGATTAATCTTGTTAGCGGTAACCGTAAGAAGATTACACCGCTGATGTATGTTCTGTGCGTTCTGTTTATTCTGAAGTATATCTTCATCTAAACCGAT
>JAZLHG010000381.1:0-5509 GCA_045616705.1 Lachnospiraceae bacterium
ATCCACAGTATCTTAAAATAGCATAGTCAAACCTATAGAAAAGGTAAAGAAAGACTATGACTTTATATAATAGTAGGAGAACAATATGAAGATCGTAGTAAAAGGAATGATGTGTGGACATTGTGAGGCTCATGTGAAGAAGGCTCTTGAGGAACTCAGTGGTGTAGTAAGTGCTGCTCCCAATCATGACCTGAATCTGGTTGAGATTACAACCGACGGTGATGTAGCAGAAGATGCAATCAAGGCTGCAGTTGAGCAGGCCGGATATGAGTACTGCGGAATCGCACTGTAAGAGGTAGAAACTGTATCAATTGGGAGGATACATATGTTAGTTACGCTTAAGGAAATTCTTGAAATTGCGGAAGAGAGAGGAATTGCCATCGGTGCTTTTAATGCATCGGGACTAGAGGCAATTGAAGCAGAAATTGCAGCGGCAGAGGAATTGAATCTGCCGGTGATTATTCAGTTTGCCCAGTGCCATGAACCCTGGATTCCGCTTAAGACCATTGGTCCCATTATGGTGGACATGGCCAAGAAATCCTCTGTTCCCATCTGTGTTCATCTGGATCACGGCGAGACACTGGAATATTTGCAGGAAGCCCTGGAACTGGGATTTACCGGTATTATGTATGACGGTTCTACACTTCCTTATGAAGAGAATTTAAGCAATACCATTAAGGCAGTGGAGATGGCTCGTAAGTACGGAGCATCCGTAGAGGCTGAGCTGGGCTCCATGGGTAAGCGCGAGACCGGAAGTGGCGACAGTGGTGCCGGTGCGGAAGATGATACCAAGATTTATACGGATCCCGTTTTGGCTGCTGATTTTGTGAAAGCTACCGGAATCGATGCCCTTGCATGTTCTTTCGGAACGACTCATGGCATTTATCTGACGAAGCCTAAGCTGGATTTCGATGTGGTGAGAAATGTACGTGCCAGCGCAGGTAACATTCCGGTTGTGATGCATGGTGGCTCCGGCGTCAGCACAGAGGATTATTATCATGCAGTGGAATCCGGCGTTCGCAAAATAAACTACTTCACCTACATGGACAAGGCCGGTGGAACCGGTGCAGTTGAATATATGAAGGGACTTAAGGAGAATGAACCAATCTTCTTCTCCTCTATTTTTATGGCAGCAAGAGCTGCGATGAAGGAAAATGTTCAGGCAGCCATGAAGGTATTTGCATTACAGAAGTAAATTAGAGTAAGAAATAAAGCAAGTATAGAAACAATGATTCTTTATTAAGCATGTGTGGATTAATGGATAGAACCCTGGGGGTGGGGTTACATCAGGAGGTATTCAATGAAGAAGAAAATGACTTTCGCGTTAGCGTTTTGTAATCGTGGCTTTATGCCCGGTGAACTGATTTATGGGGCAAGAGAAGATATGGCTAAGGCCGTAACGGATGCGGGCTATGACTATATTGCAATGGATGCGTCTCTCACCAGATACGGTGGAATCGAGACCAGGGATGAAGGATTATTATATGCCAAGTGGCTGAAGGAACATGAAGGGGAATATGACGGTGTGATTTTCTCTATGCCGATTTTTGCCGATGAGAATGGTGCGATTACAGCCCTTCAGGATGCAGGTGTGCCGATTCTGATGCAGGCATACCCCGATGAGATTGGTAAAATGGACTTCGCCCACAGAAGAGATGCTTTCTGCGGTAAGTTCTCCGTAACGGATGTATTTACCCAGTATGAGGTGCCTTTCACTGTGCTGAAGCCTCATGTTGTGCATCCTCTTTCGGAGAAATTCCAGGAGAACCTTCGTGATTTTGCGGCAATCTGCCGCGTGGTAAACGGTATGAAACGATTTACCATCGGTGCCATCGGTGCAAGAACCACAGCCTTTAAGACCACCAGATTTGATGAGATAGGGCTTCAGAAGAACGGTATTACCGTAGAGTCTTTTGATTTATCCGAGCTGGTCTACAAGGTGGATCACAAGGCTGACAATGATGAAGCGGTACTTGCTAAGAAGGCGGTACTTGAGAATTACACAGATTTCTCAGGGGTTCCTGAAGACAAGAAGATCATGCTGTCCAAGATTTCTGTGGTAATTGATGAATATGTGAAGGAATATCATCTGGATGCACTGACCATCAGATGTTGGAACGAGATGGAGCAGATTCTCAGAGTATGTCCTTGTGTGCTGCTGTCTGAACTGAATGACCGCGGTATCGTAACCAGTTGTGAGATTGATCTGACTTCTGCGATTTCCATGCGTGCGATGGCACTGGCCAGTGAGGAACCTACAGCTGTACTTGACTGGAACAATAACTATGGAGAGGAAGAGAATAAGGTAATTCTGTTCCACTGCGGTTCTACCGCACAGGGCCTGATGACAGGCAAAGGAACCGTAACTGCCCATAAGATGTTTGAGAAGACCGATGCGGGCAGCGGATGGGGAACCAACGAAGGCAGAATTCGCCCTATGAAGACCACGATTTCCAACTGTCTTACAGTTGATGGCAAGATTAAGTTCTATGCTTCCGAAGCAGAATTCACCGATGATGTAATTGAGGATGCTTTCTTCGGTTGTGCCGGTGTATGTGAGATTGCAGATATGGAAGAGAAGATGATTAAGTTGGCAAAGGGTGGATTTAAGCATCATACCTGTGTTGGCGTTGGTCATATGAAATCCATTCTGAAGGAAGCAATGACCACATACCTGGGTTATGACTGGGTAGAAATCGACTAAGCATGAATCTGTGATCTACAGTTTTATGATTAATGAATTCAGGTGAAGATATGAGAATAGCAGGACTTGATATCGGTACAACCGGATGTAAATGTACGGTATTTGACGAAAATGGCAACGAGCTTGCCAGAGCATATAGAGATTATCCGGTGAAGAGAGGAATCTCCGGCCATGAAATCGATGTGAATAATCTGATGGAAGGCGTGTATGCATGCCTTGAGGAGATTGGTTCTAAGTGCAGTGATGTGGCAGGCATTGGTGTGACCAGCTTCGGTGAGACCTTTGTTATGGTGGATGAGAACGATCGTCCCCTGGCAAATGCCATGCTCTATACAGATCCCAGAGGCAGTGAAGAGTGTAAGGAGTTATGCGATTTGCTGGGTGAAGAAGAAATCTCCCGTATTACCGGTGTGGTACCTCATGAGATGTACGGCATGCCCAAAATGATGTGGATCAAACGTCATCTGCCTGAGGTATATGCGAAGTGCAGACATATTTTCCAGATGGAGGATTATGTGGTATATGCCCTCACCGGTGTAGCGCAGATTGATTACTCCTTAGCCACCAGAAGTATGGGATTTAATATCAGTACCCTTAAATGGGATCAGAGGATATTCGACGCGGCTGGGATTGATGTGAACTTCATGTCTCATCTGGTTCCTACCGGAACAGATGCGGGTGTAATCAAGGCTGATGTGGCTGCAAGAACAGGTCTTCAAGAGAATACGCACATCATCAGCATCAGTCAGGATCAGGTGGCGGCAGCAGTGGGAAGCGGTGCATTTTCCGGCGAAGTCGGGGTGGATGGAGCAGGAACCGTGCAGTGTCTGACGCCTATTTATGATTCCATGCCGGATGTGAAGGATATGATTCCCGGTAAATACGTTACAGTGCCTTACGTGATTCCGGGCAAATACGTAACTTATGCATTCTCCTATACGGGAGGTGCGTTGATGCAATGGTGCACAGACAATATCACCAAGAAGGAGCAGGAGCTTGCTTCGGAAATGGGCTTGTCTGTAAATGCTTATCTTGAGAAACAATATGAGGAAGAGCGGAGAGCAGAGGGACTTGATCCCGACGGACCCTCCGGTATGCTGGTACTTCCTCATTTTGCGGGAGCGGCGACTCCCTATATGGATACAGGCTCTAAGGGGGCAATTGTAGGTCTTACTACTGCAACTACTACAGCGGAGATTTACAGAGCCTGCATGGAGGGCGTTACCTATGAAATGCTGTTAAACTATCGTAATGTTGCGGCATCGGGCGCGAATCCGAAGATACTTCATGCCACCGGAGGAGGTGCTCATTCCAAGGTCTGGATGCAGATGAAAGCAGATGTTCTTGGCATCCCCATTGCGGCTCTTCGTACCGTAGATGCTGGAACCGTAGGCTCTGCCATGCTGACAGGTATTGCCATCGGCGTCTATAAGAATCTGGAGGATGGGGCGGAACATATGGTAGAGAAGGCTACCGTATACTATCCTCGTCAGGAATACCATCAGAAATACGGCAAGGCCTATGAGCGGTATGAGAAGTTGTATCATGCGGTACGAGATTTGGTGTAAACGACCTTGGATTGAACAGATAGGAGAAGGGTTATGAATCAGTATATCGGACATGACAGCCAGCTGTATGGAATTGAGGAACACAGACTGGTTGGGGGCAAAGGAGACGGCATGCGTCTCTACGAGATCAATAATGGTAAAGGTCTGGAACTGACCGTATCTCCCGATCGAAACGGAGATATTACCAGACTTCGCTATAGAGGCATCAATTTAAGTTACATGTCTCCCTGCGGATATGTGGCTCCGGCTTATTATAACGACGTAGATGCCAGGTGGCTTGACTCCTTCACCGCAGGATTTCTCACAACCTGCGGCTTAAACGGTGTGGGAACCCCTTGTGAGGATGAAGGAGAGCAGATTCCCCTTCATGGTTCTATTGCCAATACGCCTTGCGAACAGAGCTACTATTTGGAAGAGAATGGGAACTTGATCATTCGGTCTGTTACCAAGGATGAGGTGATTTTCGGCAGGAAGTTACGACTGTGTCGTGAGATTTCGGTATCTACGGAAGAGAATACGTTCGTTATAACAGACTGTATTGAGAATACCGGAGACAGGGTGGAGCCCTTTGAGATTCTGTATCATATGAATATGGGTTATCCCCTTCTCAGTGAGAACAGCGTGATCACCATTCCCTCCGATCGGATCGTTGCCAGGGATGAGCATGCGAACAATGACATTGCCAATTGGATGAAGATGGAGAAGCCTACTGCAGGCTATCAGGAGAGATGTTATTATCATCAGTTTGATACCGTGGAAGATGTTACGGTGTCCATTGCACAGCCTGATCTTGCTACGAAACTGTCCATTACTTTTAATCCGAAGGAATTGGATGGATTTGTGGAGTGGAAAATGATGGGCGTCAGAGATTACGTGCTGGGCCTTGAGTGTGGCAACTGTTATCCGGATGGTAGAGCGGTTATGCGCAAACAGGGAATGCTGAAGTTCTTAAATCCCGGTGAGAAGCAGACTTACCGAGTGAAGATTACATTGGAATAATTAAGGTTCTCCCTTTGGGAGAACCTTCAGACTGTTTGCCTTGCTTGTTTTATTTATGATATTTCTCGAAACTGTATCTGCGTCTTGATGCGGATACGGAATTGAACTGGACATGAGGACATTTGATGCAAGCCATGCAGCGTACGCATTTGTTCTCGGTCCACTGGGGCTTGCCGTCTACCAGTTTAATCAATGCGGACGGGCAGTTCCTTACACACATACCGCAGCCGGTGCATTT
>JAZLHG010000382.1:0-2668 GCA_045616705.1 Lachnospiraceae bacterium
GTACAAACTGCTGGCTTTGAGAACAGCCGTCGCAAAAAGAGTCAAATGATGGAAAGGGTCCTCGCAATAGCAGTCACTTACAATGCGATGCCCTGGGTGGAGAAATGCCTGGGCTCGCTCAAGGATTCATCCGTCCCAGTGGATATCTTTGTCGCCGATAACGGCTCTTCCGACGGCACGAGGGAATATGTCAGGGCTCACTTCCCGGAGGCTGTGCTTGTATGCGATGACGGCAATCCCGGTTTCGGTGCGGCCAACAACAAAGGTTTCCGCTACGCGCTGGGAAAAGGCTATGACTATGTCTATCTGCTCAATCAGGACGCCTGGGTGGAGAAAGACACCATAGAAAAGCTTCTGGCGGCATTCCGCGGAAAGGAGGAGGAATATGCAGTTCTGAGTCCTCTCCAGCTCGACGCGTCAGGCAAGCTTGACGCCAGGTTCGAGAACAAATGCGGGAAGGCTTTGAAGAGGGCCGAATTCCCCCGGACAGACACAGCAGATGTGGTGACCGTACCCTTTGTGATGGCGGCGCACTGGCTGCTGAACTGCAAGGCTATCAGGACAATCGGAGGCTTCTCCCCGGCGTTCCGCCAATACGGAGAAGACGACAATTACATAGACAGGATGCACTGGCGCGGTCTGAAGGCCGGTGTGGTGACCTCGGCTGCGGCAGTACACGACAGGGCCGGCAGGACGCTCCCGAAAGACAGGAGGATGAGGCTGAAGTGCGTATCCTCCGTTGTCAGGATGAGCGACCCGGGACGCTGTTTCGCCGTGGAAAAGGTGGTCGAGCCCCTGCGTCTTGCGGCAATGGCGGCAAAGAACTTCTCCTGCGTGCCGCTGCGTTTCATACCCGAACTGCTGTCACGCTGCGGCGAACTTAAAGAAAGGCGCCGCGAATCTTTCGAAACCGGCGCATTCCTATAAAAAAGAGGCCGGAAGAACCGGCCCCTTAACGAAACTTGTAATTACTACCAATTTATTATTTCCAATAAAACCTATTCTCAAAACGTCCTCATCGACCAGGATGTCAGAAAGGATACCGCCATTATGGTCAAATACAAAAATTCGATTATCGATACTTAATGCATAAAGACTTGATGTATGTGCAATAGCATTAACATCAGAACCAACTACAGAATCATAAATAGTCTCGCCATTAGAATTCATAACTCTTAAATGGTTAAGCTGATCTACACCATCAGAATAAATTACAAACAATACATCATTAAGAGCTGTTGCATAATTAATAGAACCGAGTTCAGAACCAACCATAATGATATTGTCATCAAGAATAGTATAAATTGCTCTGGAAGAGAACGTAAACAATTCACCATTAATATAAAGAACAGTGGAGAAAATTTCAGAATCAGTAATTGAATATACAGCATAGTCAGAAGACTGAATTCCTGCATCAGTTTCAGATAATCCGAAAATTCTTACATATGGCTGAACTGAAGCACCAGAAGTGCTGACAGTTGTTACTGCAAAATAAGATGAATCACTATTAAATGCAACATCAAGTGGAAAACCAGAGTTATATGAAGTCCACTGAGAAATTGGATTACCATTTTCAGAGTATACAATAACCTCACCATAAGCACTGGAACTATCAGTAATAATCGCGCAAAGTGAACTGTCGGAGATAGTAGCAGATTTGATTTTATTAGCTGTTGGCTTCTCATATACGACAGATTCAGTATCAAGGAAAACAAAACTATAACCATCCATATCAAAGACTACAGCTTTGTCACCATTTATATAACACTTTGGATTTCCATAAGAAACAGATTTACTAAATACTTCATTACCAGACAAAGTGAGATATGCAATTCTCTCATTGGTAACTTTAAGTATTCCCTCACCAAAAGCATACAACTTCTGAGCCTCAGCATACTCACACTCAAAGCCACCCTGAGCAGACAACTTAATAGCCTGATCAGCACCCTGCAAAGCCATATCCTTTTTAGAAACAACGTAAAGAAGAGCAAGCAAGCCAAAGAGAATAACGATAAATATCGTTACAATTATTGTTAATTGTTTATCAAGTTTTCCAGCCTTTACAGCCATGAAATCTTTTCCCCCCGAAATTAACCTTCTTCTGGAATATCGTACATACCATTTAACTGATTATTTATTGCAGTTTCACAAAGCTCATATGCAGCCCATGCACCATAAGAGAAAGTATCTGTACCACCATTACGGAACAATTCACGAGAATATACATAGAAGCAGGTATACTCACCATTTATGAATACATAATACGAATCAGAATCACGCTGAACAAAGTCAACAGAATAAGATTCATAAGACTTAGTAACATAAGTAAAATTGATTACAGAATCCAATGTAGGATCAGCATCTACTTCAATACCGGCAATATTGATACAAATTAATGATTCATAAAGAATTGAAGCATATGATCTTCTTCCCTGTGAATTAGTAATATAAGCATCTCTACCATTAAGCTGAACTAATCCACCTTCTTCACCAATAGAAGCATCAACATCGATTAAATAATCAAATGAACTATCATTATATGAACCATGAATACTTGAAATCTCAGCAGCAGGATAATAAAGAATATAATCAAAGAGCAAAGTCAAAATTGGTGTCTCAAGACCATCAATCTGCATTGCACTAATCTTAAAATATTCATCTATTCCAG
>JAZLHG010000383.1:0-4397 GCA_045616705.1 Lachnospiraceae bacterium
ACCACATATCCGCCCGGGCACATACAGAACGAATAAACACTACGACCGTTCTGTGATTGATAGGTCAGTTTATAGTCAGCGGCCCCCAGCCCATCAACATGCTCGTTTCCATATTGCGAGAGATTAATCATTTTCTGAGGATGTTGAATTCGAAAGCCAACAGCAAAATTCTTCTGTTCCATAGGAACCGATAAATCTCTCAGCATTTCGAAGGTATCCCTGGCAGAGTGACCGATTGCAAGCACACAAACTGATGTCTTAAGAACAAATTGCCCTTCTGGAATCACTTCATGTCGAAGTATCAAATCGTGGCCGGACTGATTGACAACCGTAACAGATGTTATATGATTATCGCCTACACAAATATCTGTCATTTTACAGCCGAATAGGAAGTCGCATCCCTGGCTGACCAGATACTCCCTCATATTTTTCACAATGTATTTCAGTTCATCTGTTCCCAAATGCGGTTTGGCATCATAGCGGATTTCATCCTTAGCACCAAACTTCGCCAACGTATTAAGAACGAACAAATTTCGATGACATTTATCTTTTACAAGAGTATTCAACTTACCATCGGAAAAAGTGCCTGCTCCACCTTCACCAAATTGTACATTGGATTCTGCGTTTAATTTGGCATTTCCATCCCAGAAATTCTGCACGGTTCGGCTTCTGTCATCAACATTCTCACCGCGTTCCAATATAATAGGATTAAACCCTCGTTCCGATAACAAATAGGCACAAAACAGCCCCGCGGGTCCACTTCCTACAATCACCGGGCGATTAAGAAGTTTCTCTTCTCCGCATTCCGGTATGCTGTAGACCTCTTCAGGGGCCTTCATGATATTGACATTATGGTTTTTATTCAGAATTTTCTTTTCTATAGATGCATCAACAGAAACATCCACTGTATATACCCAAAATAAATCCGGTTTTTTTCTTGCATCCAATGACCGTCTTCGAAGAGAAAACGTGAAATCTGAAGACTTTAACCTCAATTCGGATGCAATTTTCTGATGAAGTTGCTGTGTATTATGACCAACGGGCAATTTCAATTGTTGTATTCTAATCATGTCTCATTTCTCCTGCTACAGCCCCGCTGCTCCAAGCCCATTGCAAATTATACCCGCCACAATCGCCGTTCACATCCAATATTTCACCACAGAAATATAACCCCGGTATTTTGATGGATTCCAAATTGTTATCTACTTCCGTAACCGGTACTCCTCCGGTACAAATCTGAGCATCTGCATAAGATTTGGTCCCTTTTACAGGCACCCTAAACGATTTAATATTCGCCGCAAGATGACGAATCTCCTGATTGGTAAGATCCGACACCTTATTGGTTGACATAATATTTGTGTGCCCAATTAAATTTACACCTAGCGTGTTATTCATCATTCCCACAAGATAGTCTTCAACGCTACGACTTGCCAGCTGTCTTCTTCTGACATTCAGTATTTCTACCAATTTCTCAACATCAAGTTCCGGCATAAAGTCTAGTTCAGCCCACACTTTATTCCGATTCTGCAGTTCTCTTGCTGCGATATAACTAACCTGGAATACCGGAATTCCCGAAATGCCGTAGGCCGTAAGCTGAAGTTCGCCGGTATCACATGCAAGAACTTGATGCTTATCATCATATAGAGTGACTTTCCCTTGGGTTCTGATACCCGCAAGTGGTTTGAAAACTGCCGCATCCGAAGTAAGCTGCACCAAAGCCGGAAGCGGTTCCTTCACCATATGACCAAGCTGAGATGCAAGTTCATACCCTGTAGCTGCTTTCCCGGGTATCGAGGCTCTGGAACCTGTGGCAATAATCAGTCGGTCCGCTGCAAACGTGTTGGAATCAGTTCTAATATAAAACTGATTCTTATATGAGACTTCATGAACAATCTGCTCATTTATGATAGAAACCTGAAGTTCCTGAAGTCGCATTCCTAGGACATCTCTCACAGCTGAAGACTGTTCGGAAAGGGGATAAATGTACCCTCCTTTATTTTTGATCATAATGCCCAGTTGATCAAAAAATGCGATGGTATCTTCATAAGAAAAGCGAGAAAGAACCGCAGAAACCAGTTTCTGCGATAATTTCTCGTCTGTAAGCCCATGATAATGACACAGTGAAAGGTCAGAATTCGTCAAGTTGCATCGACCGTTTCCGGTAGCCAGAATTTTATGTCCTAAGTCTTTTCGCTGTTCAAGAATCGTTACTTTATGATGTTGTTCTGCCGCCTTTATGGCCGCGACCATACCGGAGGCTCCTCCTGCTATAACGAATACACGCATTCTATCACCATTAAATCAAATGTAATGCTTTGGCAATCGCTGCAAAGTAATTGCCGCCCGGAAGACTTCTAATCTCACTCTCTTTGATTCCCTTCATACGAATTAAGGATACAAAATAGACTGCAGCACCAATCACAATAGAGAGTAGAACGGCTAACTTCATAGGAATAATCTTGTTAAACAGGAAGTAAGATAACCACACAATTGCACCCATAATTACGGATGCTAAAAGCGGTATTACAAAAGTCTTGGTAATCTCCTGCTTATAATCCAAATGACGTTTGATGCTAAGCCAATTAAACACGCACATCAGGAATCCAAAGAAAATGCAGGAAACAACAACGCCATATAATTTCCAGTCAAGAACCTGTAATGTCAGGTAGAGAATGCCCAAATGCGCAACCAGCGCAATTGCAGCATTCCGTACAGGAATTCGCATCTTGTCAATTCCCTGCAACACACCGTTTGATAATGTGGAAAGGGAATAGAAAATAACTGATATGGAACCATATGCAAGAAGTCTTGCAGGCAGTTCAACTTCTCCCGTAAACAACATCGCAATAATCGGCTTACCAAGAACCGCTAGTCCCACTGCGCAAGGTATGGACAGAATCATAGCAAATCTTGTTGCAAGTGCAACCTTATGACGAGCCTGCCTGAATTCACCGCGTTCAATACTGGCTGTCAGAGTCGGCATCATAGAAGAACAAAGTGCTGAAGAAAGAGCTATCGGAACATTCGTAAGCACACGGTATTTGGTGGAAAAAATACCCCACAATTCCGCCTTTTGGGCCGATGCGCCCTTTAAATCCATTACATAATTAAAGATACCCTGATCAAGGGTGTCACTGATATTATAAATTGTAGTACTTAGAATAATCGGCAGAATCGTCATAATCAGAACGCTGAAAATGCGACCGTAGCCTTCCTCTGACTTCGCTGTATCCTTCTCAAAGGTTCTGCGCATAGCATTATTATGCGTAATCAGCATAATGACCAGCACAATCAGACCCGCCAGTGCACCTGCACCGGTACCAAGCGTACCACCTGCCGCACCGTAAGCCGCTGCATAAGTCTCATCATGAAGAAGCGCCGCAACTCTCTGACCATAGTTGAACAGGAAAATGGCAGCAACTACTGATACAATCGCATTTACAATCTGCTCCACAAGCTGAGAAACCGCCGTAGGCATCATGGTTCCCATACCCTGGAAATAGCCTCTGATCACTCCCATAAGCGCCACAATCAGAAGTGTAGGCGCAAGTACCTTAAGCGCAATGGCACACTTCGGCAAATGCATCAGATTTGCCGCTAAAGGAGCCGATCCCAATAATACAATTAATCCGGTAATTCCTCCGGAAAATAAAGCAAACATTAATGCACCGCGATAAATCTTTCTCGCGCTGTTATAGTATCCCTTTGCCGTCCGTGCCGCTACAAGTTTAGAAACTGCAGTTGGCAAGCTATATGAAGAAATAATCAACATGATAGAATAAATCTGAAATGCTGCTGAATAGTAGCCCATTCCTGCATCACCGATGGTTCTCTGCAAAGGCATACGATACAGAAGGCCGATGAGCCTTGATATTACACCTGTTATTGCAAGAATTCCACCCTGCACTATGAAATTTGAACGCTTGCTGTTTGCCATAACGTAACCTATCTGCTAATCTGAAGCAATTCCATAACCTGCTTCTGCGCATCCTCCATTTTAACTCTGTCTGCCTCTTCCATATGATCATAACCAACCAAATGAAGCATACTGTGTACAATCAGAAAAGCATATTCCCGCTTGACTGAATGACCATAAGACTCTGCCTGTGACAGTATCCTGTCATAAGATAATACAATATCGCCTAATAATAATTCCCCACTATCAGGATCAAAGGCATCCCCATCATTCTCAACTTTACTAAAATTACCTTCTTCCTCGTATTCTGTCATAGGAAAAGATAATACGTCGGTAGGTGCATCAACGTCTCTGCACTCCAGATTAATGGCCTGAATACCATCATTGTCGGTAATCAGTAAATTCACAGCAGACTCATAAGGACAGTCCACAAAATCAAGTACTGCATCTACAGCATTGTGAAATACTTCTTCGTAATCAA
>JAZLHG010000384.1:0-7306 GCA_045616705.1 Lachnospiraceae bacterium
CATGTACCGATTACACCATTGGATTTGATACAGCAGTAAATACTGCTATGGAAGCAATCGATAAGGTAAGAGATACTTCATCCTCCCATGAGAGATGTTCCATTATTGAGGTAATGGGTAGAAATGCAGGTTACATTGCACTGTGGTGTGGTGTTGCCAGCGGTGCAGAGGATATTCTGATTCCGGAGAAGTACCAGTTCAACGAGCAGGAGATTATTAACAACATTATCCAGAATCGTAAGAAGGGTAAGACCCACCATCTGATTATCAATGCAGAGGGTATCGGACATTCCACTTCCATGGCTCGTCGAATTGAGGCAGCAACCGGTATTGAGACCAGAGCAACGATTCTGGGATACATGCAGAGAGGTGGATCACCGACCTGTAAGGATAGATTCTATGCATCCATGATGGGTTCCATCGCAGTAGATCTTCTGTGCGAAGGTAAGAGCAATCGTGTTGTTGGCTATAGACGTGGCGAATGGGTGAACTACGATATCGAGGAAGCACTTGCAATGCAGAAGGAGATTCCGGAGTACGAGTTCCAGACCAGCCGTTTACTTTCCTTATAAGGAAGAAAAGGACAGGTAATGATTACAAGCATAAGTAATGCCAGAATTAAAAATATAATACAGCTGCTCAACAGTGGTAAGACCAGGCGTGAGCAGAATGCGTATGTGATAGAGGGGCTTAGGATGTTTTCCGAAGCTCCTGTTTCGCAAATGAGACAAATCTTCGTAACAGAAGAGGGCTTCGAGAAGGCTCGTAAGATTCGACCGGAAATCGGAAGTCTGGTTACGGAAGGTGGCCCCATGCTTAATCTAAAGGGCCCGTCCTGTGAGCTTGTGAGTGACGAAGTGTTTAAGCGCATGTCCGATACCAGAACGCCGCAGGGGATTCTGTGTGTAATGAATATGCCAAATCACACCGTAGGAGATCTGATTCAGAATCGGAAGAAACCACTGATGGTTCTGATTCTGGAGGGGCTGCAGGATCCGGGGAATCTGGGAACCATGTTAAGGTCCGGTGAGGCAGCAGGTGTATCCTTCATTCTGGCGGACAGACAGACGGCAGACCTCTATAATCCCAAGGTAATCAGATCTACCATGGGAGCGATCTACAGAGTGCCTGTCATTTATACGGAAGACTTACTGAAATCCCTCCGAGAACTGAAGGCGGCAGGGGTGAGCATGTATGCGGCACACCTGGCCGGAAGGCGGGAATTCTGGGACGAAGCGTTCTCGGATCGCTGTGGAATTATGATTGGAAATGAGGGCAACGGACTGACTGATGAAGCCACGGAGCTTGCGGATATTCTGGTGCGAATTCCCATGGAAGGTCAGGTAGAATCTCTGAATGCAGGAGTCGCAGCATCCCTACTTATGTATGAATATAGAAGAAAAATTTGACAAATATGAAATCCTTTGCTAATATGTTAACAGTTGTAACAATTTCGTAACACTTTTAATGAATTTGTAAAGGATTTTTTATGAGTAGAAAAACACGCCTTCTCGTTCAGGCAATGACCGCAGTTCTTACGGTTATGCTGGTAACGGGTAACTGCATCACAACGGTGGATGCAAGAGTCAAGACGTTCGTAGCAATGGAGAAGACACCTTCCATTAATGTAACCAGATCCACAACAGATGAGACCGGTGCAGTGGTTGGAATCAGTGTTGCACCTACAGCAGAAGTTCCTGCACCTGTGAAGACAGAGGCACCTAAGGCGGTGGATACACCGAAGGCAACTCCTGTGGCAGGTATTGCAACAGATAAATTAGTAATGGCAAATGTGGCACACGCCGTTAATGTACGTGCGGAAGCCGATGCGAAGTCCGCAATGGTAGGTAAGCTCTACAGCGGCTGCGGCGGCGAGATTGAGGATCAGAAGTCCGGTTGGACAAAGATTAAGAGCGGTAAGCTCACAGGATGGGTCAGAAATGACTTCCTGGTATTTGGTTCCAGTGCAGCAACACTTGCAGAGAAGAGCCTTAAGAAGACAGCAACGGCGACAACCGATACTCTCAGAGTTCGTCAGGAGCCTAATGAATATGCAGAAGTCGTAACACTTCTTGCCAAGGGTGATACCTTAGCAGTTGTTGATACACATGGTGACTGGGTACAGGTGAAGTTCACCGACGGTACCATGGGATATGTATCAGGTCAGTACGTAACAATCGCCAATGAGATCGGTAAGGGTGAGACTCTTGAGCAGATTAACGCACGTGATGCACAGGTTAAGGAAGCAGACAAGAAGGCAGAGGAACCTAAGGTAGAGACACCGGTGGCACCTGCAGAGCAGGTATTACCTCCGGTAACCAATACAGGTGCTGTTCCTGCGGCAGCAGATGATGTCATGCTTCTTGCAGCGCTGATTCAGTGTGAAGCAGGTAATGAGATTTACGAGGGTCAGGTAGCAGTCGGCTCCGTTGTTGTAAACAGACTGAAGCTTGGTAGATATGGCAACAGCCTTTATAATGTAATCTATGCACCCAGCCAGTTCTCACCGGCAGGATCCGGTCAGGTGGCAGCCGTGCTTGCAGCAGGACCTAAAGCAAGCTGCATCCAGGCAGCACAGGATGCACTGGCAGGCGTGAACCAGGTTGGCACAGCAACCAAGTTCAGAAATGTAAGATCCGGATACCAGGGAATCGTAATCGGTAACCACGTATTCTGGTAAATTGTAAATAGGGGAATATTTCAAATAATAAGTAGACATACCGTGCTTGCACGATTTGTCTACTTATATTATATTTAGAGAGTATTTCATTATTTGGGAGGTAATAAGATGAGTTTAAAAGGACGCGATTTCCTTACACTGAAGGATTTCACCAAGGACGAGATTAATGAATTCCTGGACCTTGCTCAGGAACTGAAGGATAAGAAGAAAAAGGGCATCTTCGACCGTATGTATCCCGGTAAGAATGTTGCTCTGATTTTTGAGAAGACCAGTACCAGAACCAGATGTTCCTTTGAAGTAGCAGCTCATGACATGGGAATGGGTGCAACTTATCTGGATCCCAAGAGTTCACAGATCGGTAAGAAGGAGAGTATCGCTGATACTGCCCGTGTACTTGCCGGTATGTTCGACGGTATTGAATATCGTGGATACGGCCAGGAGATTGTGGAAGAACTGGCGAAGTATTCCAAGGTTCCTGTATGGAATGGCCTGACCAATGAGTATCATCCCACCCAGATGTTAGCAGATCTCTTAACCGTACGTGAGTATTTGGGAGATCCTACCGGTAAGAAGTTGGTATATCTGGGACATGCAAGATATAACATGGGTAATTCCTATATGATTACCTGTCCCAAGATGGGTATGCACTTTGTAGCTGCAGCACCGAAGAAATATTGGCCGAATGAAGAGCTGATTAAGGAATGTGAAGCATACGCAGCAGAGAGCGGGGCAACATTAACCTTTGAAGAGGATCCTATGAAGGCAGCTCAGGATGCAGACATTATCTGCACCGATGTATGGGTATCCATGGGCGAGCCTGACGAGATCTGGGAAGAGAGAATCCGTGACCTTACACCTTATAAGGTAACGATGGACATTATGAATGCAGCGAAGCCTAATGCGATTTTCCTTCACTGTCTGCCTTCCTTCCATGATCTGAAGACACAGATCGGTGCTGAGATGGGCGAGAGATTCGGCATTCAGGATATGGAAGTTACCGATGAAGTATTTGAGAAGTATGCAGGACCTGTATTTGATGAAGCAGAGAACCGTATGCATACCATCAAGGCGGTTATGGCAGCAACGCTGGGCTAAGGATACAGCCCATTAAGCATTTCGTTGCATTTAGCATATAAGCGATATAAATTCATAGGTGATCACAGGTTATCCAATATATTAGAATCATATGAATAAGAAGAAACAGCTTAAAGCAATACAGCAGAATATTCGATTACAGGAATTCTATTCATTAGATATTCTGAATCTGATCCTGGGAACGGGAGTCATTATTACTTCAGTGCTGGCAGCACTGGGGATGGGTGGACTCTTCATGTTCTCACTGGCATTCTTAAGCGGGGGCATTTTAATGGCGCTCAATTCCTATAAGAATAGGAAGAGAAGCAGAATGCTGACGTTGTGTTTTGGCCTATTTGCGGTGCTGTTAATAGGAATTTTCGGCTATCTGGTGTACCTGATGGTCGGTGCAAGGTGAAGAAATGGAAGAGAGAATTGTACTCTGCGGGGCAAGTGCCTACGAGCAGAAATACTATTTCAATGAACAGTTCAATAAATTACCGGATTACATCAAGGATGAATTGCACATTATCTGTGTGCTGTTCACCGAAGAGGTAGGCGGCGTATTTACCATGGTGTTTGATGAGGACGGAACGCTGAATCTGGAGACACAGGCAGATGAGGAAGACGTGCTCTATGATGAGATCTCAAGTGGTCTTCTCATTAAGGAGATTCAGAAACACAAGGTGGAACTGTTCGAATCATTAACACTTTATTATCGCGTATTTATTAAGGGCGAAGACCCTAACGCAATTCTTGCTGAGATTGAGGAATAGATTATGATACTGACACTTGATGTAGGTAATACCAATATCACCGTTGGTCTCTATAAGGACAAGGAACTGGTATCCAGCTTCCGAATTATGTCCAAGGTAGAGAGAACGGCAGACGAGTTCGGATGGACCTTCACAGACCTGATTAAGAAGCAGGGCGTAGAAGTGTCTCAGGTGGATGGCGTAGTGATCTGCTCTGTTGTCCCCAGTACCACCAATGCGCTGGTAGGTGCAATTCAGAAATATATCGGATGTAATCCGCTGGTTGTAGGTCCGGGGGTGAAGACAGGTATTCGTATTGATACCCCCAATCCCAGAGAAATCGGAGCAGACCGTATTGTAGATGCAGTTGCAGCTTATGAGAAGTACGGCGGTCCGGTACTGGTGCTTGACTACGGTACAGCAACCACTTACGATCTGGTAACCGAGGACGGCAGATTTATTGTGGGTATTACCGCACCCGGCATTCGTATCTGCGCCAAAGCCTTATGGGAAGGCGCAGCCAAGCTTCCGGAAATTGAGATTAAAATGCCCAAGACCATTATGGCCCAGGATACCATTACCAGTATGCAGGCGGGTCTCATGTATGGTCAGGTTGGACAGACAGAATATATAATCAATCAGGTTAAGAAGGAATCCGGATATGACAATCTGAAGGTTGTGGCAACCGGCGGACTGGGTAAGCTCATTGCGGATCAGACCGATGCAATTCAGGTTTATGATGAGCAGCTGACTCTGGAAGGATTGAGAATGATTTATGATCGAAATAGGTAGAGTAAGACTAGATAATCCATGGATATTGGCACCGATGGCAGGCGTATGCGACCTGCCATTTCGTGTACTATGCGCGGAAATGGGTGCAGGGCTCACCTGTACGGAGATGGTAAGTGCCAAGGCCATTTATTATAAGAATAAGAACACTGAGGAACTGATGAGAATCGACCCAAGGGAAAATAAAGTCAGCCTTCAGCTCTTCGGCAGAGATCCGCAGATCATGTCCGAAATGGCCAAGAAGATTGAAGACAGACCCTTTGACATTCTGGATATTAACATGGGATGTCCGGTTCCCAAAGTCGTTAATAACGGCGAAGGTTCCGCTCTTATGAAAGAGCCTCTCCTGGTAGGTGAGATCGTATCGGCTATTGTAAAGGCCATTGATAAGCCGGTGAGCGTGAAGATTCGCGCCGGATTTAATGATAAGAGTCTGAATGCACCGGAGATTGCCCACATTGCTGAAGAGAGCGGGGCCTCTGTAGTTGCGGTACACGGCAGAACCAGAGAGCAGTATTATTCCGGAGCGGCCAACTGGGACATCATCCGTCAGGTGAAGGAAGCAGTACGGATTCCTGTGATCGGTAACGGAGACGTAACGGATTACGAATCCGGCAAGCGAATGATGGACACAACCGGATGCGACGGAGTGATGATCGGAAGGGCATCAAGGGGGAATCCCTGGATTTTCCGAGCATGCAGCATGCAGGCTCGGGGGGAAGAATATGTGGCACCTACCGTACCGGAGATCTGTGAGATGATTATGCGGCATGCGGAAATGCTGATTGAATACAAGGGGGAATACATCGGCATGCGGGAGATGCGTAAGCATGCAAGCTGGTATACCCAGGGTGTGCATGGTGCCAGCAAGCTAAGGGGATTGTTAAATGAAATGGAACACCTTCAGGAACTGGAGGCACTTCTTGACAGTAAATTATTAAATAGTATATAATGCGTGTATTGTGTGGGCGTTTATGCTCTTAAGCCCCGAAATATCATGGTTTGCTTTGCAAATGGGAAGGACAATATTATGGAAGTTAAGAAGACAATTCTGACTACTGCAGGCCTTACTGCACTGCAGGAGGAGTTACAGGAATTAAAGGTTGGCAAGCGTGCAGAAATCGCACAGAAGATTAAGGAAGCAAGAGAGCAGGGCGACCTGTCCGAGAATGCTGAGTACGATGCAGCCAAGGATGAGCAGAGAGATATTGAGACCCGTATTGAAGAGATCGAGAAGATCCTGAAGAACGTTGAAGTTGTTGATGAGGATGAGGTTGACCTTGAGACTATCAATATCGGATGTACCGTTACACTTCGCGATATGGAGATGAAACAGGACGTTGTGTACAGAATCGTAGGTTCTACAGAGGCTAACATCTTAAAGGGTAAGATTTCCAACGAATCTCCCGTAGGTATGGCTCTCATCGGAGCGAAGAAGGGTCAGACTGTTAAGGTTGAGACTATGGTAGGTATTCAGAAGTACAAAGTTCTGGAGATTGAGAAGTCCAATTAATCAGCTCAGTAACATAGATAAGAGAAGAGGTAGAGCGTTATGGCTAACGAGAATAATAAGAATCAGGCACCGGAGATGGATCTGAATCAGGTTCGTAAGGTGAAACGTGAGAAGCTGGCTGCACTGCAGGCAGAGGGCAAGGACCCTTTTCAGATTACGAAGTATGATGTAGATACCCATTCTAAGGATATTAAGGATGACTTTGAAGGCTATGAGGGTAAGAAGGTCAGCGTTGCAGGCCGTATTATGCTGAAGCGTGTTATGGGTAAGGCATCCTTCATTAACGTGTCAGATCTTAAGGGCAATATCCAGGTGTATGTTGCAAGAGATTCCGTAGGTGAAGAGCCGTACGCTGCTTTTAAGAAATATGATGTGGGCGACATCATCGGCGTTAAGGGTGAAGTGTTCAGAACCCAGAAGGGTGAGATTAGTATTCATGCTGCAGAGACCACTCTGCTGAGCAAGAACTTACAGCCCCTTCCCGAGAAGTATCAT
>JAZLHG010000385.1:0-4252 GCA_045616705.1 Lachnospiraceae bacterium
TCTCTAAATTACCTGCATAAGTAAGCGCGTCCACATTAATAATGCGAATCTCCTCACCATATTTCTCGAACATATAATGAATATAATTGGAACCAATAAAACCGGCACCTCCGGTAACCAAGTATGTACGCATGTTAATCCTCCGATTGATAAAAGTGCATAATTACGCAGTTAAGCATAATCTCGTAGTATTATAGCATTCTTACGCCAAAAAAACAACTAAAGGAGGTCCACCACAGGGCAAACCTCCTTCTTAATCCTTGTATATAATTGCGTTCCTCAGTCATTAAGACCTGTTAAGTCCTTAAGCCTGCTGTATTCTTCCTCCATAGGAACTGTTGTATCCACCAAAACGCCGTTCTGATCATACATGGGATGAAGCATAAGTTCCACATAGGAATCCTTCAGAGAATCATATCCGCCGATAGCCTGACAATAATGAAACAAATCCTGCACGGAGCCGAAATAATCCGTTGTCTCACCGCAAATCTTCTTAAGGCTTCCGTTATACAGATTCTTATAGAGTCTTATCGGCACCGATACCCCGGTAAATAGATTTCTGGTCTGTCTGATAGAAGTAAATTCATACTCTCCGGACAATTTCCGAATAACGTGATAAATCGGGTAATCCGTATGCACATGATGATGACTGTCAATATGCCACAAATCAAGACCAAAATCCCTGTATGCCTGAAGCTGGGCCGTCAGTTCCATATAAATCTCACGCCTTGCACAGCGATTCATATAGAGACGATTCTTGGTACTGCTGCGAAATCCTGCATGAAATCTGCCTTCACTGTCACAGAACAGCGGGTTCTTCTTAATGGCATCCGTAAGCGGCTCCCCTTCCGTTAGATTTAGGTGAATCCCGATACGATCCGTAAGTCCTGCAGTTCTTGCCTCTGCCACCGCTTCCTCTGCAGCAGGCATATTGACCATCAGTGTTGTTCTGTCAATATAACCCTTTTCAAAGGCTTCAAGAATTGCACGATTAACCTGTTCACTTTTGCCGAAATCGTCTGCATTGCGGATTATCATTTTATAATCTCCAATATCCGTAACCGGCAGCTTCAACTTCTGCCTTGCTCAGTATTGCTTTGATATCAATTACAACCTTCTCAGACACAGGACATCCCTTAAAGAATGCATCCCAGTCTGCAAGGGAACGATTCTTATATGCACTGTGCGCCACTGCAAGGACAATACAGTCCGCATCATAGGCATCTTCTTCCGTAGACAGAGGGTAGCCATAAGCCCTCTTCACTTCTTCAGGATCTGCCTCGGGATCTACCAGTATCGGTTTAATGCCGTAACTGTCTAAGAACTTCAGAATCTCCATTACCTTGGAATTACGAACATCAGGACAATTCTCTTTGAAGGTCGCACCGAAGAATACCACCTTGGCAGCCTTCACCTGCTTCCCGGCAAGAACCAACTGTTTCACAATATTCTCACCCACAAAAGCAGGCATATCATCATTAATCTGTCTTCCTGCGGAAATTAGTCTGGAGTGATATCCCAGTTTCTCCGCCTCATAGATAAAATAATAGGGATCTACACCTATACAATGTCCTCCTACCAGGCCGGGTCTGAAGCCAAGGGCATTCCACTTGGTATTCATGGCGTCGATTACCTCGTTAGTATCAATTCCCATACGATCGAAGGCCATGGCAAGCTCATTAATAAAAGCGATGTTAATATCACGCTGGGAGTTCTCCACTACCTTAGCAGCTTCCGCCACCTTAATGGAGCTGGCACGATGAACACCTACCTCAATTACCATCTCATATACGTTGGCAATTTCTTCCAGCGCTTCCTCATCCATACCGGATACAATCTTCTTAATATTCTCCAACCGATGAACCTTATCACCGGGATTGATTCTCTCAGGTGAGTAGCCAATCTTAAAGTCCACACCGCACTTCAGTCCGGACTCCGCCTCCAGAATAGGCACGCACACGTCTTCCGTAACACCGGGATAAACGGTGGATTCATATACAACAATGGAGCCCTTGGTAAGGTTCTTACCAAGCAGGTGGGATGCTGATTCCACAGGATATAAATCAGGGGTCTTATCCAGATTAATTGGTGTCGGTACAGCTACAATATGGAACTTGGCCTCTTTCAGACGCTCAGGGTCTGATGTGAACTGAACGGTAGTCTTACTGATGGCTTCGTCTCCCACTTCCTTGGTGGGGTCAATTCCACTCTGGTAAGCCTTGATTTTCTCTGTATTTAAATCAAATCCGATTACATCGGCCTTCTTAGCAAATGCAACCGCGATGGGCATGCCTACATATCCCAGTCCAACCAGGGATATTTTCTCTTCTCTGTTCACAATTTTTTCGTATAGGCTCATAGTATTCCTCCACGTGTTAAATACTTGACAGATTATATCATAACGCCCTATGGCGCACAAGGTTATCTCCTGTAGTAGAGCACTCCTGCAGGCAACTGCCTAACGGCAAAATCAGCCTCATTCAGATACTCCTTCATAAAATCACCCATGTTATTCAAATTGGGATTGGGATCTGCTTCCACATCACCGCAAGTCTCGTAGCTTCCGAAATGTTCCTGTAAAACAAAAACCAGATCCGGAAGTGCGTCCTCATGTAATTCGTAGTAGGACTGTAGCCATGGGGAATCCAGACTGTTTCTCCAGGAGGAAGGCGCTGCACAGGATAAATCCGTGCACATATAACCAAAAGGCAACAATTTACTGATTAAGATGGACTGATAACCCTTCTCCGATGCCAAGGTGTTGATTTCCTTCATGGATTCCATCACCTGATTGTAGTCATTAAAATGCTTCTCGGAAGTATATAAACCCTTAGCAGGGCCTTCTGTAATTCGAACCGTCAAATTCATTATCCGGTCATCTCTGTATACACTGGCAACTCTCAGCGCAATGACAATGCATAATACTGCACAGCAGATTGCCACTAAGCAGGCATAACTGATGGTTCCCAAGGAGCGTTTCTTCTGCTGCCGGTACAATTCTTCTCCATAGTCTCCAATCATAATTACTGCCGGCACCGAAGCCACCGCAAATCCAATGGCCTCCGTATAAAGAGGTGCCCCGGAAGATGTATAAGTATAACTGTAGGCCATAATCATGCCAAGCCCGTAAGGAACCAGAAGAGACCAGTTTTTCTTCTCTGTAATCAGGAATAAAGGAAGTCCAAACAGTGCAAGGGCTACCAGAATATATCCGGTTCTGTGGACAGAACTTGCACACATGCCGGCAAATCCCACCAGGTTCATAAGGATTACCGGAACCTTTAGGATGGACAACATCTTAGCGGATTCTCGGCTTCTACGAACAAGCAGAAACTGTATTAAGACATACCCGACTGCCAGTAACAATCCTCCAAGATAGAGATAAAAATACTTCCCGTAAGCATTTGTCAAGTTATTGAGGCAGGTTCTTGCCGTTACATATAAGGTCGTAGAAGCATGTTCCTCATCAGACAGAATATAGGGTGCTGCGGTAATAATCTCCTGAACCGGAGACTTCATCAGAACATAGATTGTAAACGGAATGGCAGGAATCAAAATACCAAGAAAGCTGTATCCGATAAATGGCAGTGACTTACCCCTGTATATAATAAGGCACAGTACAACTGCCACTACATATACAGCAGCCATCGTCGGCATACTGAGTACCAATGTTGCACAGAAGAATCCTGCAAGAATCAGTTTGACCTTGGACATTCTCCCATCCTGCGTACTATCCACAGTAAGGAGCGCACTGAGAAGGGCACTGTACACAGACACCATATAGTAAGAAAAAGTGGCAATATTCAAATGAGCATAGAACAGAAGAGTCAGACCCGCCATAAGAGGCCAGATTCCTCTGCAGGTTCTGCGAAGCATCCTATAGATTCCGTAGCTGGCTACAACCGTTCCACACACATATGCAATTCGAAAGAATAGGATAACACCCGTCATTCCTCCAAATATGGATTTGACCCACATAAGAGGAATCAGCATGATGCTTAGAAGCTGGGTAAGATACCACTCCTGCACAAAAGGAGCATCCCCCATCATCAGCCGATATGCAGTAGAAAAATACAGACTCTCATCAGACCAGCAAAAACTCATCATTCCCCGAAGAATTAAGAGGACGGCGCTAATCCCAAACAGAATTTCAGGCAAGTGCTTACGAATCTTCATTCTGCTCCTCCTCTTCTACCAGAAGGTGTCGCACATGAGACAGAGCCGCAAACAGAATCATCGGCACCAGCTGCAA
>JAZLHG010000386.1:0-1847 GCA_045616705.1 Lachnospiraceae bacterium
GCAGCCATTGCCGTATATGATGCATTACTTGCCAGAAGAAAGGAATTATAGAAATGAACATTTCCGAATATCGTGAACAAATCGATCAGATTGATAGCCAGCTTATCGAATTATTCTGTAAGCGTATGGACGTTGCTGCAGGCATTGCGGATTACAAGCGTCAGAATGGTCTCCCCGTCCTTGATCCCAAGCGCGAACAGCAGAAAATTATTGCGACTATTGAGAAGACTCCCGATAATTTCAAGGATTATACACCCATTCTGTTTAATATGTTATTTGCTCTGAGCAGAAGCTATCAGACCAGATTAAACGGTGGCGACGGTGAATTGGCAGGTCAGATCAACGAGGCACTTGAGACAACTTCCCAGATGCTTCCGGACCATGCTACAGTTGCCTGTCAGGGTATCGAGGGTGCCAATTCCCAGGCGGCATGCAACAAATTGTTCCGTTATCCCGACACCAAGTTCTACCCTTCCTTCAGTGGGGTGTTCTCAGCAGTTGAGAACGGTTCCTGTGCTTATGGTATTGTGCCTCTTGAGAACAGCACAGCCGGTTCTGTATCAGCCGTATACGATTTGATGATGAAGCATCATTTCTATATTGCTTCCAGTATCAGACTGAAGATTAACCATAATCTCTTAGTGAAGCCCGGAACCAAAATGTCTGACATTCGTGAGATTTATTCTCATCCGCAGGCTATTGCCCAGTGTTCCGAATTCTTAAACGGTCTTACCGACGTACGCGTGGTACCTGCAGAGAATACTGCTGTTGCTGCCAAGATGGTAGCTGAGTCCGATCGCAATGACGTGGCAGCTCTCGCATCTGAAATTTGCATGCAGTATTACGGTTTAGAATGTCTCATGCCTAATGTACAGAACGTGGATAATAACTATACCAGATTCATTTGTATTACCAAGAATCTTCAGATTTTCCCGGGCGCTAACAGAACCTCTCTTATGGCTACGCTGAAGCATGAGCCCGGTGCTCTCTACAATATGCTTAGTAAGTTCTACTCTCACGGCATCAACTTAATCAAATTAGAGAGTAGACCTCTTCCGAACCGTGATTTTGAATTTATGTTCTACTTCGATCTGGATACCTCCATTTATTCGACCAAGCTTCTTGATCTGCTTCAGGAGCTTCCCGCATCCTGTGAGACATTCCAGTATCTCGGTAGTTACAGTGAGGTAATCTAATATGTTAAAATGTGGACTTCTGGGTGAGAAGCTGGGGCACAGTTATTCCCCACAAATTCATAGTAGACTTGGGGACTATGAGTATAAACTCTACGAAAAAGCCCCCGCAGACGTTGAAGATTTTCTGAAGAACGGAGACTTTCACGGACTGAATGTTACCATTCCTTATAAGAAAACCGTGTTCCCCTTTATGGATCAGGTCAGCGATGCCGCCAATGCAACCGGCAGCATCAATACCATTGTTCGCAGATCTGACGGAACACTGTATGGTGACAATACAGATGTATACGGATTTGCAGCCATGCTTCGTTATGCAGGCATTGATGTAAACGGAGCCAAGGCTCTTGTTCTTGGCAGCGGCGGTGCATCTGCTGCGGTATGCTTTGCCCTCAAAGGATTAAACTGCACACCCATTGTGATCAGCAGATCCGGAGAGAATCATTACGAGAACCTTCACCTTCATCAGGATGCAGAGATTATTGTCAACACCACACCTCTTGGTATGTATCCCAACAATGGTGTATCTCCCGTAGATTTGACTAAATTCCCTTCCTGTCGTGGTGTTGTGGATGTAGTTTATAACCCTGCAAGAACACAGATTATTCTTCAGGCGGAAGAACTTGGTATTCCCTGTATCAGCGGTCTCTACAT
>JAZLHG010000387.1:0-4841 GCA_045616705.1 Lachnospiraceae bacterium
GACAGTGTGTAACGTGAATGTTATACTGTATTCCACTTATGTTACAGTTTGTAACATCCATATTATTTTACACTGTAATATTATTAAGTCAAGACCTTTATAGAGTCAGAATTAGCGAGGATTAACCATGGAAGAACAGAAATATCGAGTTGCGGATTTACTGGCAGATGCATTGCTTGATCTGATGCGAGAGAAGTTATATCAAGACATATCCGTTACGGATGTAGTAACCAAAGCCAATGTGGCAAGGGTGTCCTTTTACCGTAACTTCGAATCCACCAATGACATTTTGTACTACATTATTTCCAAGGCGGTCAGCGACTTCTCCAGCAGCATTCGTCCGGTACTAATCAATAACGATACCCGTAAGATTCGTGACCTTCTCTTCCACTTAATTTATAAGATGAAGTCCGAGCGCTACCATATTGATGATATTTTCCCTGCTAATCTTTCTGTACTCCTATCCGGAATCGAAGACACCATCGGTATCTTCGAAAATGAACTGCCCTTTGACAATATCACAGAGAAGTACCGTATCTCTGCAAGAACCGGATTAATCTGTAACGTTCTTCGTGCCTGGTTGAACAGCAATATGCAGGATTCTCCGGAAGTTATTGTGGACTATTTGGTTGACAAGTTGATTACAATCTAAACTTAACAGACGGGCTTTTTTCTGATATAATAATTGGAATTGATACTATGAAGTACTATGTCAGAGAGTGAGTTTATTTATGAATTACGGAAGAGCCGGTATTAGGCAGAGACAGAAAGCACTGAATTCAGCTTCTACCAGAATGGGTAAGTCCATTGCCATCATCATATTTAAAATTATTGTTTTTGCTGCAGTATCCATAGGAGTCATCGGTTCCTGTGCGGGTATCGGTGTTTTCATGGGTGTTATTGATACCGCTCCGGATGTATCCGGTATTGATGTATCTCCTGCAGGATTCTCTACTACGGTTTATGACAACAAAGGAAACACAGTAACCAAACTGGTTGCCGAGAATTCCAACCGTATCTATATTACGCTGGATAAGGTACCCGATCATCTTCAGCATGCCTTCGTTGCAATCGAGGATGAGCGATTCTACGCTCATAACGGTATCGATATTCAGGGTATCATGCGTGCCGGTGTGAAGGCCCTCTTAAGCGGCGATTTCTCACAGGGTGCATCTACCATTACTCAGCAGCTTCTTAAGAATAATGTGTTCACCAGTTGGACCGAGGAATCCAGTAAGGTCGAGAAGTTCAAACGTAAGTTCCAGGAGCAGTACTGTGCAATCCAGCTTGAGAAGTCCATGAGCAAGGATACGATCCTTGAGAACTATCTCAATACCATCAACTTAGGACAAGGTACTCTCGGTGTTCAGGCGGCATCCAACCGATATTTCGGTAAGCCTGCATCCGAACTGACCATTTCTGAGGCCGCTGTTATTGCCGCCATCACGCAGAATCCTACCAGATGGAACCCCATCAGGCACCCAGAGAACAACGCCATTCGTCGTGAAGAAGTTCTTAAGAAAATGAGAGATCAGGGATACATCTCCGAGCAGGAATTTAATACTGCCATGGCTGATGATGTATATTCCCGTATTAAGAATGTTAATGAAGAAACTGAGAAGAATACTATTTATACTTACTTCGTCGATGAGTTAACCGATCAGGTATTAAGCGATTTACAGACCGTTAAAGGATATAGTTATACACAGGCATACAATGCACTATACAGTGGCGGTCTTAAGATTTTTACCACACAGGATAAAGAGATTCAGGGAATCTGCGATTCTGAATTTGCTAATCCCGATAACTATCCCGAGGGCACCAAGTTCATGTTGGAATATGAATCTACTTATGAAGATGCCAACGGTGAAACCGTTAACTTCAGTACACAGAACTTCGAGAATCACTTTAAGCTTCAGGATTATAACTTCAATATGATTTTCGATGATGAAGAAGCAGCTAATGCCAAGATTGATGAGTTTAAGGCAGATATAGAAGGCCCCGGTTACAACCTTATCGCTGAGAGAATCTCTCTAATTCCCCAGCCTCAGGCTTCCCTTACTGTCATTGATCAGAGTACCGGCGAAGTGAAGGCCGTTGTTGGTGGTCGCGGAACTAAGGAAGCATCCTTAACACTGAACCGCGCAACCAACACCAAGCGTCAGCCCGGTTCCTGTTTCAAGGTATTGGCAGCATACGCTCCTGCTATTGATTCCGCAGGATTCACACTTGGTTCTACTCAGGTAGATGAACCCTTCTCCTACGCCGACGGACGTCCCGTATCCAACTGGTATACCACCGGTTACAAGGGCATCTGTACTGTCAGATATGGTATTGAGCAGTCTCTTAACATTGTTGCGGTTAAGACCCTTACCGATATCGGCACACAAAGAGGATTTGATTACCTGATTAACTTCGGTTTCTCTACTCTGATTGATCGTCGTACCGAGAATAACGGTACCGTTTCTTCCGATATTACCCAGGCACTTGCACTTGGCGGTGTTACAGATGGTGTTACCAACTTAGAGTTGACAGCAGCTTATGCCACCATTGCCAATAACGGAACGTATACAAGACCGGTATTCTACACCAAGGTTGTTGACCACGACGGCAATACCCTTCTTGAGAATCAGATTCAGACAAGACAGGTAATCAAGCCCACTACCGCTTATCTTCTTACCAGCGCTATGCGAGATGTAGTTACCAAAGGTACCGGTGCCAAGGTTAACTTCGGTAATATGCAGATTGCCGGCAAGACCGGTACAACCAGTAGTAACGTGGACGTTTGGTTTGCAGGATTTACTCCTTACTATACCTGTGCAGCATGGGCCGGCTATGATAACAATGTTCATATGTCCGGTAATGAAACCAGCGTAGCCAAGAACTTGTGGCGCGCCTGCATGAGCAGAATTCATGAGAATCTGGAATATCGAGAATTCCAGGAACCTGAAGGAATCACCTCTGCTAAGATTTGTAATAAGTCCGGTAAGTTAGCAGTACCCGGTCTCTGTGATTTAGATGGCAGTGCATACTCTGAAATTTTTGCTCTGGATAACGTTCCTTCTGAGACCTGTGATAAGCATGCAGTTGGTACGGTTTGTTCACAGACAGGACTTCGTGCATCTGACACCTGTCCCTACTGCTCTACCGGCGTAATTGTGGTAGATGCTGATGGCGATCCTTATGCAAGCACTCCTTACTGTGTACATAGTTACTTTAACGGTGTTCCCTTATTTGCAATTCCAGATGGTATGACAGTTAACGACTTCACCGGCGAAGGTGGCATAGATGCCGGTTTGATTCCGCAGTAAGTTTAATCGAAGCCGTCATATATTGTTCCGTCGTATATTGTTTCTATTACCTAAACCATAAATGTAAAATGCCCTGCATTACAGTTAATCCATCACGGACAGATCTGTTATGTGGGGCATTTTATCATTCTTCATACTATGGTCATCAAGCTATAGTGGATAATTCAACACTACAGAATAGCTGATGCTCATCTACTGTAAATTCTACTGTATCAGAAATTAGGGCTAATATCTTGTCAATTAAGTCCTTTATGGTCAGATTTGTAGTTTCTTCATTACATTGCTGCACATGGTGGTCAGATTCCAATTTACTTTTTATCTGAAACCTAACTCTGTTAGGTGTTAAATATTCTGATGTTACCTGATAACTACATCGTTTTGACACCAGGCAACTGTATTCAGCTATTAAATAAATGAGAAATCTAATATTGGCTGCTGTTGTTCGTGATACATTTCCCAGACGGTTCTGCGTCTGTTCCACCACAAAGCCCGGATACTGTTCCTGTAGCGAGGCAAGGTCGTTTTGCACTTCCTCCTCAAAATGCGTCATATCCACCGCACCGGTTGTATACATTCTCAGATATAAATCGAACCACTTATGTATCATTTCACATTTCCGTGAGTCATTTTCTGTCAAATGTGCAAATACGATATCATAAAGGGTATGAAGTTTATTATAACTGTACTGCTGTTTCTTAAGTGCATCTGTCAGATGCTCCTGCATCCGCCTCAGTTCTTTTTCTGTATGCATCAGGCCCTGAAGAACATCCGGATTATCCCGTTGCAACGTTCTATCTACTGTCTTAAGATCTTGAAGCATCCCATCCAGATCCGATACATAGATTCTATCTACACTATAATCGTTTATCAGCCTCATAACAGTCTGCTGATTATATTCTGTAAGAAAAGCACCTACAAGTCTGTCCTCATGAAATATATCTTCCAGAGAATCACAGACAGCAAACGGAAGCCCTTGTTCCGCAAAACGCTTCCTAAGGGCCTCCATTTTATTCTGTATTAAATTTGCATTTATATCTGCTTCGACACTTATGTAAACCAATTCTCGCATCATAATATCTTATCTAACTATCCTACTTCATTAACAATGCCATAATCTCATTGCTTCTTGCAACGAACTTGGTCATTGCTTCTGAAGACAGAGGTTTATTGGCAAGAAGGGCTAAGTCGTACAACTGCTCACAGAACATAGGAACATTACTGTCATCCTTGTGATTTAAGATGTACTGAACCAATTTGTTGTTGCTATTAAGAACCAGCGTCTCGCCTTCTTCCATAAACATTCCCATATCCATTCCGCTTGATGCATACATCTTCATCATGTCCATCATTCTGCGACTCTCTTCAGAGATCGTAATCATGGAAGAAATGTTCTCATTCTTCAACTTTTCAACCTTAACCTCCAGTTTCTCTTTACCAAGAGCATTCTTGAAGATTTCAGAGAGCATACCTGCCTGCTCAGTTAAGCTTACCTGATCCTCTTCGCTGACTTCTTCCTTGAAACTGTCTGTA
>JAZLHG010000388.1:0-1908 GCA_045616705.1 Lachnospiraceae bacterium
GCGGCACCTTGGAGGATTCTAAGGGGCCTGATTTGCTGTACGCAGAATCCGATGAAATATCAGATATTCCGTTTATAGAAGGTAATCCCATCGGTAGCGGTGATTTGGTATCCGATGAATGGTACGATGGGGATTACGAGGATGGTCAGGAAGTCTATGAGGATTCCGATGAGAATTCGGATGAGTATTTAGGTGAGGGCTCCGCTGATGAAGGATTCGATGAGGATGAATCCTATGATAACCCTTATGAGGTAACGGATGTACCTGATGAGGGAGACTACGGAGAAGACTATTTCGAAGAAGAAGATGCTAAGTATGATCATATTTTCTCCGGCAGAGTCCTGCTTGATGAAGTGGATGATGAGGACGAAGAGGAAGAAGAACTAAGCCTTGAAGAAATTGCCATTCTCTTAGAGTCCGAGGAATATGAGGATATTGCACAGTTCCCTGCAGGATATCAGGCGAAACTGGTGGCGCTGAAGCAGAAACATCCGGACTGGACCTTTAAGGCAGTGGATACCGGACTTGATTTCGAAACTGCTGTTGATGCGGAATACGGAGACAGAAGCTGGATCTATGTCAATGACAGCAATGAAGAGAATGATTATCTGGGTAAAGAAATCCCGGGACAGAAGAGCTGGAGATATGCCAACAAGCGTGCAATCAGACATTATATGGATCCCAGAAATTTCTTGTCAGAGAAATATATTTTCCAGTTTGAACAACTGACTTACAATGCAGCGGTTCATACGGAGGCGGTGGTACAGAACTTCCTATCAGGAACCTTTATGGGGGGGAAGATTCCCGGTGACAGTAACGGAAGAACCTATGCCCAGGCATTCCATACCATTGGTAAGGGCCGCAAGATCAGCCCTACCCACCTGGCAGCCAGAGTCTATCAGGAACAGGGAAAGGGAACGTCACCTCTCATCTCCGGGGATTCCGGATATTATAACTATTTCAATGTGGGAGCCACAGGCAAAACCGATTCGGAGATTATCGCAAACGGTCTTGCTTATGCCAAGAAAATGGGCTGGAATACCAGATATAAATCTCTGGAAGGCGGAGCTGCTACCATTGGTAACGGATATATTCTGAAGAAGCAGGATACCCTATATTACGAGAAGTTTAATGTGGTACCGAACAATGAATATAATGCAACCTATAATCATCAGTACATGCAGAATGTGCAGGCCGCCGCATCGGAGGCAACAAGCACTTATAAAATGTACAGTGAGGCAGGGTGCTTAAATAGTAGCTTTGTTTTTAAAATCCCTGTATTCAGTGGAATGGGTGGACTGAAGCTGAGTAAATCTTCCGTAAACGTCAATATTGGTGATACAGTTACACTTACATTAACCGAGAATAATGCGACAGTAGCGTCTTCTAAGGCAACCTGGACAAGCTCTAACAAGGCGATTGCAACGGTGGCAAATGGTGTGATTACCGGCATGAAGCCCGGACAGGCAGTGATTACAGCAACTTATGGCGGTAACTCTGTTGCGTGTACCGTGAATGTGAAATCCCACATACAGTCTATTTCTCTTAATCACACTGAGGATACCATGCGAAGAAGCGATGCGCTTGCAACGGATTCCACAGTAATTACGGTGTCTCAACTGACCGCCAAAGAGAAATTGACCAATCATGACAGTCTGCAGTTAACAGTGAATTTCTTGCCGGTTGATACAACAGATGATAAAGGAATTACCTGGACAACTTCCAATAAGAAGGTGGCAACGGTTGATGCAAATGGCCTGGTGAAGGCCGTGGGTACGCAGGTCGAGGCGGTCAACGACGGCAAGCTGGAGGTCCGGGCCGAGGCGATGAGGGTCAACGACGACGGCAGCATCTCGATCGGGTTCGTCGGCGACGTCAAGCCGCGGGAGGACTGCGGCGCGACGTTCA
>JAZLHG010000389.1:0-2083 GCA_045616705.1 Lachnospiraceae bacterium
AGCGTTACTGTGAGATGGCCAGATTTGTGGGAATTCAGGGCAAGGATGATGATGAAGTATTTGAGAACTTTATCAAGGCCATTGCTGAACTGAAGGAAAAGGTTGGCATTAAGAGAACCATTCGTGATTACGGCATTGAAGAGAAGGCATTCTTAGATACCTTGGATGAGATGGTAGAGAATGCATTTAATGACCAGTGTACCGGTGCAAATCCCAGATATCCGCTTCTTGCAGAGATTAAGGAAATGTACTTAAAGGCATATTATGGTGAATAATCAGGCGAATAGATAAGCAAAACTCCGCAGCAATGCGGAGTTTTTGTTAGGCTCTATTTTACGGATGTGGGATTTAACTCTTTACGTTTCTGACGACGAACGCGGTTAATATGTCGCTCGAAATCGCCGCTTCGCAGAAACTCCGTCAGCACAAATTGATCGAAGGTAGGAACAGGGCAGGAATAGAAGCCCAGACGGGTCTGATAATCCTGAAGCAGTGCTTCCGGCAGAATCATGTAGCCAATACGTATGGACGGGGCAATGGTTTTGGAGAACGTATTTAGGTAGATCACATTCTGCTCCGAAGAAATGGCGAAGAGAGAATCCTCAGGCTTACTGGATACCGTCAGCTCCGAATCGTAATTATCCTCTATAATGACCCCGTTATTGCGGGATGCCCATCTGAGATACTCATGCTTCTTGGAACTATCTATGCTGACTCCGGTTGGGAAACTGTGAAAGGGTGTTGTATGCATGACTCTGGCTGTGGTTGTCCACAGTTCCTCCGAATCAATTCCATCATCCCGCAGGGTGAGCAGATCATAATCTACATGAAACGCGTCATACACATCCCGAATCTTATGATAAGAGGGATTCTCAATGGCAAATCGAGATTGATTACCGAAAAACTGGGCAATCAGACCATACAAGTACTCCGCACCGGAACCGATAATCACCTGGTCGGGATGCACATAAATGGAACGACTTCTGGCTAGATACGAGCAAATCTCCAGACGCAATTCCATACATCCGAAATTAGGAGATTTCACCAGAATCCGACTGTCATAATCCAGAATGACTTTACGCATGGTTTTGGCTGCAACCGTAAACGGAAAGTCAACTGCTTCACCATGTCGGACCTCATAGGAAGACCTGCTTACGGAATCAGCAGGGGAACCGATGAAATCATCCTGTTTAAAGATGACAAAATAGCCGCTTCGCTGCCTGGTCTCTAAATACCCTTCTTCACACAATAAGTCAATCGCATGCATTACCGTAATGACGCTTACACTGAATTCGGAGGCCAGAATTCGCTTAGAAGGAATCTTGGCGCCGTAAGGATAAGCTCCACTTATAATGTCATTTCGAAGCTGGCCATAGATTTGAAGGTATGCGGGTGTACTGATGTTGTGATCGATTGCATAGTTCATCTGGTTATATAATCCTCCATCAAACTGGATATTTCGATATATCCAGTTATATCGTATCTTATCATACATCAGATGTAAAGCAGATATGAGATGCTCCACTTGATGGAAATCCGCTGAATGGAAATCTGCTGAACGAGAATCCGCTGAACGAGAATCTGATATAGGAGAGGAATATGATGAACCAGAAATTAAAGATGTATGTATATGCTGCAATGATGGTTGCACTGACCTGCGTTGCTACGATGATTATTAAGGTTCCAACCATCGGAACCAATGGATATGTGAATATCGGCGACAGTATGGTGCTTCTGTCCGCATGGCTCTTAGGGAACCCTTTTGGTGCTGTTGCGGCAGGACTTGGTTCGGGGTTAGCGGATCTGTTGTCAGGCTATCCTGTATATGTGCCCGGAACTACCATTATCAAATTCGCTATGGCATTTGTTGGATACATTGTCTATAAAGCGCTTCGAGGAGTAAAAGCTCCCAACGTGGTAGCTTATCTGGTTAGCGGTATTACCGCTGAGCTGATTATGGTAGGCGGCTATCTGTTATATGAAGCAACCCTTCTTGGATACGGTGCTGCAGCAGTATTATCTGTACCCAGTAACTTCGTTCAGGCCGGGGTGTGCCTAGCTCTTGGACTGATTATGATTGTTG
>JAZLHG010000390.1:0-2768 GCA_045616705.1 Lachnospiraceae bacterium
AGGGTTCGCTTTCATAATCAGCTTCTTCGTTGCCTTAATATGTTCTTTATTCTCCCAGGGGAATCCGATTACGAAGAATCCCCAGAAAGGAATACCAACTTCGTGGCACCACTTGGCTGCACGAAGATTCATCTCTACGGTTGTACCCTTCTTCAGGGTCTTCAGCATCTCATCGGAGCCGGACTCGAACCCGAATGCCACCATGAAGCAGCCTGCATCCTTCATCAGCTGCAGAGTCTCTTTGCTGAGAGGGTTCACACGGGAGTTGGCGGTGAAGGCTATTTGGCCGTGTAACGGCGAATTGATAATCAGCTCGCACATCTCCTTCACCCACTTGGGATCAATGGTAAAGGTGTCAGCCTTAAAGAAGAAGTTGCGAATTCCGTGAACCTCATAACACTCTGTCAGCTCGTCCATAACATTCTGCGGGCTACGCATACGTACGCATCTTCCGGAAATAACCGGAGTTAAGCAGAATACGCAATTGGAAGGACAGCCTCTTCCTGTCTGGATGGTTGCCATTGCCTCATCCGTATCGGGACGCTTATAGAGTTCATTCTTCATTAGCTGTCTGGCCGGGAACGGTCTGGAATCCAAGTCCTCACCCCATACATGGAAGGCAGTCTTCACGAAATTACCGTCCTCGCCTCGATAGAGAATAGACAGAATATCTTCTACCTTACCCTCGCCCTTTAAGGCATAATCAGCAACCTCGCCGATGGCAAAGTCAACCTCACCACCAATCAGGTAGTCAACGTGACTTAAATCCAGAAGATCAAGCATTTCCTGCTCGGGATCATAGAACAATGCACCCTTCAATACCACAACAGGGTGATATTTATCCTTTAATTCATTGATTAACTGAAGGTCTGTGAAAATGGTGGTATTGGTGATACTCATCATAATCAAATCCGGCTTGAACTCCTCCATATCCTGATAAAGGTCGTCCATGTTCGCACGCTCTGTCTGATAGTCGCAGAGCTTCACCTCATAGCCTTTCTGAAGCAGGATGGCTGCACCATAACCCAAATCGTTGCAGGCGCGCATTGCCTCTGCGGATGCATCATCAATATTCTGCTGACATCTGTCCTCACCTCTCTGGAACATCATTCCGGGGGGATAAAATAATAATACTCTCTTCATAATCAGTCCTCTAAATAGTCGTTTATAAATTTCGCTACACCGTACTCATTATTGCTTACGGTGTGATACCCTGCAGCTTCTGTAACCTTAGGAATCGCATTGGCCATTGCCACGCCGACACCCACATCCCGAAGCATCTCAAGGTCCGTTATATCATCGCCAAAGGCCATTACTTCACTCATATCAATACCCAGTTTGGAGCATACCTGCATGGCACCACTGCATTTGCTGATGCCCACCGGCTGAATGCAGCACCATCCCTCTTGGGTATAAGAGAAGGATTTGCATTCCGGAAATCTTCCGGTGATATCGAAGAACACATCCTCATCAAGCACATAAATGGTGAACTTGTATGCATCCAGAAGAAATGGTTCCTTGAAGTCACAGTACCTGCTATGGGAATAAGCCGGTCCATACTTGAAGGGATCTCGCTGATTACAGAAGTACCCTTCTCTGGTCTCTATGCAAATATCTAAGATTGCCGGATTATCCTTTAGCAAATCCACAATCTGACAAACCGTTTCCTTGGGGATCATCTTCTCGTAGATTACCTGGTCATCCATGATAATCAGGCCACCACTGTTGAGAATCTGAACATTGGGATCCAGAACCTTGGCATAGGCTTCTGCCGGCACTTTGCTTCTTGCAGTGGCAAATCCCGTAAGAATCCCCTTCTCTCTGCAGGCCATCAGTGCATCTACATTTGCCTTAGGAAGATTCTTCTCCGAGTCAAGTAAGGTCTCATCCAGATCGGTTAATACCAGTTTCACCGGAGTCTTAACCATCATCATTCCTCCTAAACATAGGTTGAAGCTGTCCACTACGGATGGGCAGCTTCATACTATTTCTATTATTCTGTCTTATGCGAAAAATACTTCTCTGTACCAACGCACTGCCTTCAGATACGCATCATACACATCATTCGCATCCTTGCCTGCCACAATCATCAGTCTGGATACTTCCTGCCAGTTGGCACTCTCATATTCCGTAATCAGACTCATAACCGGCTGTAGGCTACCACTGTGGTCAACCAGTGCCGCCACAATGTCCTTGGATACATTAACCTTATCAAGTGCATCCTTCATGGGCAGATCCAGGATCTGATCAAGAACGGAGAACAGACCCATCAGGAACAGTTCCGAAGACTTCAGTTTCAGTTCATATACAGGAGCCAGTTCTTCGGCAAACTTCGCTCTAAGCAGTGACACTCTGGTAATCTCGTTGGGCTTATCGGAACACAACTGCTTGGTCACAGCGGTATTAATCCATCTCTTCAGTTCCTTCTGACCAAGCATTGCTGCTGCATGACGAATAGTAGTAATACCATTGTTCACAGTCATGCGATTTACCATCTTCAGAAGCTGAAGTACCAAAGCGGTATCTCGCCCGATTACATCTGCCGCTCTGGTCAGTTCGAAGTCCGGACTGTTCACCATCTGCAGAAGTTCTAAGTAGTTGGCCTTAAGAGGAGCAACCTCCGAAGCACCCTTAGTATAAGGCACTCTGTAGAAATCGCCTTCGAAGGCCGCATAACCCTCCACCTCCTTCAGAGAATCGAACTTCTCCATGGTGGAAATGTTACTTACAATAATATGTACATTGGGGTATACATGATCGAAATAAAT
>JAZLHG010000391.1:0-6692 GCA_045616705.1 Lachnospiraceae bacterium
TATACTTCTGATCCTCCACCATGGAGAATTCGTTCACGCGCTTCCCCAGGTGAAGATCCGATAAATGGATTAACTTCATGTTCCCTGTCTCCCTAGAACTGGCCATCAATCCAGCACTCAGCGAAATATTTGCAGTTCAGGCAAATATCTCCACAATTTCTGCTGGCAATTCTTCTCTTCCTCTGTAACCAATACCATAATCTCTTCATAGCCCTTACTCCCTTCATGTAATTCCAGCCGTAATCTATCCTGTAAAGCTTCGACCGGCCGACCGGTCATCCGTTAGTTCAATTTTCCGTCAGGAAATGTCCCTTTGTAAGGACATTAACGCATGATTCTGCATGATTCTGCATCTTCTTATACGAAGTCGATTTAGGGCTTGGTCAATTTAGTCGATTTCAGCTGACCTTGGAATTTACATGATAAATAGCAAGAAGTAGATATATGATATTCACAATTTGATTTATAATGAAATTATAACAGACTATCAAACTGCCTGCCATAACCCGCAGGTATACGGAAGGATTACTATGGAATTACGATTTGAATGGACAGATGGCAACGATCCTGCCTTTGCCTATCTGTATCCGATTACAGAACAATACTATAACGAGATCATCGGCGGAATTCAGAATCGGTTAGGATTCATTCCTCACAATTTATCCGCAAGCATTCATGATGTTTTGATTTGTTATGATGGAGATTCCCCCATTGCCTGCGCAGGTCTTCGTAAATATTCCGAAACAGATATTGAAGTGAAGCGCGTCTGGGTAATGCCTGATTACAGAGGAAATCACTTAGGCACAGAGCTGATGAACAGGCTTCACGAACGTGCGGCGGAGCTTGGATATCAGCGAACCATTCTTCAGACCCGTGAACTGATGGTTCCTGCAGTGAAGCTCTATGAGCAGATGGGATACACTCGTATCCCCAACTATCCACCTTATGATCAGCTTGACAATGCCATCTGTATGGTTCGTCCACTTTCATAGGAAGGTGTATTCCCGTTCATTACATATCGAAAATAAATGAAACCATAAAAATAAGGGGCCCAATCGGACCCCTTTTGATATGTTATAGAATTCAGCTTTTAGAATTCAACTTTTAGAATTCAATTTATAACATTGTAAGTATCGAACCAACGCCTGCAATTAGGGCGATTACAGCAATGATTTCCAGAGATGAGAGAATCAGAGCTGCAATGGACAGTCCCTTCTTCCTTCCATCCTTCTTACACACATCAACCAGTGCAAGAATAAATCCTATCAATGTCAGGAATCCGGTCATAACCATAATAAATCCTGTAATACTCATTCCGGACACTCTTCCCTGCATGCCGGAAGGTTCCTGGACGGCCGGCTGATTATCCTGAGGCTGCATATTTCCTTGAGGCTGCTGTGTAAATGCCTGATTGAATGCGGCATCATTCTTGCTCACACTTGGTGCAGGCACTACCGGGGACTTCGTCTTCTTACGATTTCCGCCTACCTCTTCCATTGCAATCGCCTGGTTAATCAGGTTGCTTCTATCCGGACCACTCATACGCTTCCAGTTATCATCCGTAACATAGAGAGGCACACATTTCTGTGCACAGTCCCAATGACGGATTGTCGGGTCACTGTCGGTATTCGCCATCTCAAAAGCATTGCATTTCTTACAATAATATAGATATCCCATATAGACCTCATTATCATTACTACGTGACGTGTAGTTTCTTATTACATTCATATTACCATTATTTTGAGTTTATATAAATATATATGTAGTTATATTCGTAAATTTTCTTGCAAAGCAAAAGAGACCCTTACGGGTCTCTTCTGTGTTATACGATGATAATCGTTAGATCAAATTATTCCTGAACAAGAATGTCTGTGATCTCAGCGATGTAGAGGTGGTGATATCCGCCGCCCTCACCGCTAGCATTGTTCTCGCCACCGTAGAACTTGCTAAGCTCATCTGTAGGGAAATCTTCCTCAGCTAACTGAGAAACGCAAAGCTTCTTACAGATAATAGCTAAGCGACCATCTGTGAAGTAAGGTGTCTCACCTTCATGCTCAACAGTAAGACCACACTCTTTAACCTTATCCATCTCACGACCGGACTTAGTTCCGCATACGCCAAGAACCTTCTTCCAAGCGGGCTCTGAAGGAAGAGTTGTTAATGAGAAAGTATCTGCCTTAGAAGCGATCTCATGTGTGTAACGCTCAGGACGTACAGCTACGATAACAACGGGCTTCTGCCAAAGAATACCAAGTGTAGCCCAAGCAACAGTCATTGTGTTAACAACGCCATCAGCCTCAGCTGTCATAAGGAACCAATCCTTCTTGATTAAGTCAAATACGTTCTCATTGAACTCTGAGGGAGTAATTTTCTTGAATGCCATTTTTCATTCTCCTTTTCTGATTGAAATGTTTATGATATTAGGAAGGATTAACCTTCAATAACATACTTAGCAAGGGTCTCGAAATCCATATCAGCGATACCGAGCTCTTCTAATGAACGACCGTTCTCCCAGCAATCTGTCTGCATTACAGAACCACCAAGAGTTACCATTGCGGACATGATAGGTGTGGGAACACCAATCTTCTCAGCAACCTTGCACCATACTGCAAGACCGTAAGGGATATCCTCTGTCCAGTAACGATACTTGAATGAAGGGGGAACTGTAATCTTAGCGAAGCTAGGATCACCTGCGATAGCTTCCTTGATATCGTCTGTCTTAACTGCACCACCGATTTCGTGTGCAACGATATCGTTCTTGTAACCGAACTTCTGAAGGATAGCGCAACGCTCATTATCGATTGTCTCAGTTGCACGTGCTACGCAATCTGAGAAACCTTCTGTATAGTAATGGAAAGGCTCACCTGTGTACTCGATGTGACCTGCATTGAGGATACAACCGGGAACATGGATGATAGGGTTAAGGCTGTTAAGACCACAAGCGATAACGCTCTCTGTTACGATAAGACCATCGTATACGCGCTCCATTGCCTTAGCAACTTCTTCTGTACGTGTTGCAGGGATAACACCAAGCTTGTTAACGAAACGAGACATAATCATGCTCTGTGCAGGTCCTAACAGACGTGTTGCATAGGGAAGTGTATTGGTCTCACAAACGGGTGTTGTCTTGCCGGCAGCCTTGAATTCCTTATGGAAAGTAAGTGCGCCGAATGTACCGGGTAATACAGCAACGATCTGATCGTTCTCAACAAGGGGAGCAAGCTTCTTAGCGTAGGTCTCATGAGCAAATGCAGGAACTACTACTAATACGAACTCAGCACCCTTAACAGCTGCTGCTAAATCGGTTGTTACTTCATTTAAAGTAACGGAACCTTCACCAAGACAACCCTTGTACTCGATTGTTTTGGTATCGAACACCTTCTGAATATTGGATACGAAGCGTTCGTCTTCACAAAGTGTAACTTCAAAACCGCGCAGTGTCATATCAACTGCTGCAGCGTGGGCACCATTACCGCCGCCCAGAATTGCGATCTTAGACATATTGATAACCGTCCTTTCAATTTTGTTAAAATTTCCACAAACAGTATACTATTTACGGCTGTCAACGTCAATATATTCCCCATTTTTCTAGACATTTTAGGAATGTACTAATTTAAGTACATTTCATTAATTTATAAATATTTATACAACAATGGCCCAAATGGTTATATAATCAAGCACATAAAAAAATATGGAGGTGGTTTCCATGAAGAAATCATTTAAGGCTATGGTACTTGCAGTTGTTCTGTCAATTGCATGTGTAACACCCGTATTTGCTACAGAGCCCACTATCGAAGCAGAGACAGCAATGTTAGTGAACAAGATGAACGGATTCTCCGGAGACTTATCTACTCTTGTTACATTTGATAACAATTGTGGAGCAGCTGATATCGCTTCTATCCACGGTATCCTTGATGCAGTTTCAAGCGATGTTACCAAGAGCAATATCGCAGAGGAAGAGAACTACATCAAGTATCTTGAAGCTAAGGTTGGTAATGCACTTGAGACCGAGAGAGTGAAGCAGCAGAACGTTGCAGCTCTTAAGGAAGTATGCAAGGTTAACCCTTCTTTCCAGGCTCAGGTAAATGCAGCTGTTGCTGAGTACAACAAGGCTGTTGCCGATCGTCAGGCTGCAGTGAAAGCTGTTGCTGATGCGAAGGCTCATTTCGCAGCACTGAACAAGAAGTTCGTTGACGCTGCTATGGCTAAGGCTGCCGAGGATGCACAGGCCATCAAATAATTAACATGTAGCTTATTTTAAAAGAGACCTCAGTTTTTGAGGTCTCTTTTCGTTTGAATTTCTTCTATTCCTTTTATTACTTCTGATTCTTCTATTTCCTTTGTATCTTCCGTTCCGGTTAGATCTTCTCCAGTAACAGTTTCACCGTACCGCCGCATACCATGCCTTCATCATCTGCGGCTTCTGCTGTCATATCTACGTCAATAATCAGCGTAGTGAAATCTTCCTGCTTAAGGAACGTTCTGGCTCTTCTCAGCACATCACCTTCTACGCATCCACCACCAATGGTTCCAATGGTGGTTCCGTCAGACAGAATCAGCATCTTGGCACCCACATCACGAGGGGCACTACCCTTTCTCTCAATGATCGTGCACAGAAGTTTGGGAAGTCCCGCTTCGTCCCCCATAATAGCCCGCATCATATCACGGGGATATACGGAATTTCTACCGCTTGCACTCTTAACAGAAATCAGCTGTGCCATAATGGCCACTGCAATCTCCTCCGGTGTCTCAGCTCCGATATTTAAGCCAATCGGAGTGTATACACTGTTAATTACCTCAGGATCACAGCCCTCTTCTTCAATCAGGCTCTGCTTCACCATCGCAACCCTTCTCTTAGAACCAATCATTCCAATATAGGCATGAGGCTTACGGGAAATGGCATTTAAGCATTCCTTATCATATCGATGGCCACGGGTTACAATGATAAAGAACGTATCCGCATCACCCGGAATCTCTTGAAGTGCATTGGTAAAGCTATCACATCTTACGTCCGTAGCACCGGCTTCTCTGGCATTTCCTGCAAATAGTGGTCTATCCTCCAGAACAGTTACCTGCATGCCTAACATCAGGCTCATCTTAATCAGTGGCATGGAGATATGACCGCCACCACAGATCACAACCTTCTTCTCTCTGCCAAGCACTTCACAATACACGGTTCTTCCTGCAACCTGAGCCATTCCGTTGTTGGTAATCTGACTCACCTCATCAAGGTGCTCTGCGAAAAATCCATTCTCCACCTGGCTCCAGATCAGTTTGTCCTCTGACAGAAGACATTTATCCTCTGCAGTCTCTCCATTCATCAGTGTTACAATTCGGTTGCACACATTGGGATTCACATCTCCCAATGCGCGATACATATCCATAAGCATATTCTCTACGCTCCTCCTTATCAGTCAATCACATAACGCAACATCGACCTATAAATTAGACCTATAAATCTATCCGCCCCTAAACTCTAGAGTGGCCCACAGGCCTCCTCAAATAATTCCACGATGTTCATCGCCTGTCTGCACCTTCTGTCATGCGCGGCAATTGCCTCAGGGGTTGTACATTTATGGCGGCTCTTCTCAAATCGCTCCCGCACAGATACACGCTTATCCCCTGACACACATTTATCAGCCAGATACACGATTGCAGCCTCATTAAGCACTTCGGCATTCAGGTCGTGATGGCACGCTACAACATCCGCAACCGCATCATATCCCATACTCCGCAGATATGCGGCACCTACCTGCGCATGATTCGGCTCTGTTCTACGAATATCATGAAGCAGCGCAGCGGTTCCAATCAACCGAAAATCCAGATTAATTCCGCGCTTCTCTGCTCGCATGGCCAGTTCTATAGCCATCTTCTGCACTGCAAGGGAATGTTCCCACACTGCATCCGGCATTTCATCTAACAGTTTCGCACACAACGCCCCATCCGGGTAGTCATCTGCTGTTTCTTTATGGTTATCTGACGAAATGGTACAATCTACCGAACCCATATAATCAGCCGAAGGGATTTCTGCTGTGACTTCACAAATCCTCCGATAATCCTCCGGGGTGTCCATATCATAGAGCATTCCGATATCATCAACCTGAATGCGATTTACCCTCAGATTTGTCTGCTTGATACAGCCCTTTAATCCGCCTTCACCATTGTAAGCCTGAATCTCCGCTGCCGCGCATGGGCTAAAAACAATCGGATGGCCGGTATGTCCATTACACGTAGGAAGAACGTAATCACCGGGCTGGTCCTCATTCGATTGCATACTGTTCAGCATACTGTTAAACCGGCTCTTGCCACTCTGCACTTTACTTAACAGCGTACTCACTGTGTCTTCTCGAAACAGAGGTACATCTACCGGTGTCATGAAACAGGGGGTGTCAGGCTGACCCCATCTTACCGACAGAGCAATCTGCACCGAATCAAGCATTTGATTCGTGGCATAATTACGATTTCGAACAAACACTACAGGATAGCCTGCAAGGGCACTTCGAATCTCATCTTCTCTATGGCCCGTGACCACAATCAGGCGATCTGTACCACCCTTTAGAAGTTGATCTGCAATTCGTACTATTGCCGCCCGATTCTCAATGGGAAGCAGGGCTTTTAAATCATGCATACGGGAAGATAATCCCGCTGCGGTGATAATTCCGTCTGCCATGTTTTCTCCGTAACTTCCATAT